>NZ_JAQPZO010000015.1:0-53372 GCF_037619445.1 Exiguobacterium sp. USCH10
TCTACATCGTTACGAAGGAATATCTTTCTTCTGTATCGAGGACAGAAAACGAAGTGATAATTGATTAGAGAAACAGTAGTATGAGTTCTTCTATAGTTGGTTTCCATATGAATATCGTGTCAGTTTAACCAACAAACTGCAACAAGAAGATTTCCAGATACTTAAAGCGCCAAAACCTTCGGATTCTTTACTGACACTCCGCATCCTGCCGAGCTTTCACCCCACCCCTAAAGGAGTGGGCTTTCCCGCTCTGAAATTCTGTAAACGAAATGCACGAATTGGCGATTAGACTCATGAACATTAGTTGTACTCCTTCACATTTGTCATGTTACTTCCACTCTCTACATATATCCAATTTCGATCATCCGCTAACGTCTCAAAGTGTAAAACTTTCTACAACATGAATATTTTTCCTTTTTTCACAAAAAATCGAGCCCTTTGTGGACTCGACCCTCTCTTATCGTTCATATGTCACCATCACAAATTGACCGGATGCGTGCTGACTCGTCAGTCGAAGTTTCGTCTCTTTTGTGCCTTCTGGGAAGAGTGGGATCCCCTCACCTAACACGACTGGGGCAATCGCAATCTCATACCGGTCAATCAAGTCATATTCCATCGCTGCTTTGATGACTTCACCCCCACCGATGAGCCAGATGTCTTGATTGACTTCTTCTTTCAACCGATGAATCAGTTCTTCGATTGGTTCATCCGTGAACGTGACATGCTCTGCCTCACGGTCAGGCTGACGCGTCAAAATATAGTTCGGGATGTCTTTGTACGGATAAGCCCCTTCTTCTAACTTCAGTACTTCTTCATACGTCTTCCTCCCCATGATGACGGCACCAACGGTCTTGAAAAATTCAGCGTAGCCATTGTCCCCGTCCCCTTCTACGGCGAACAACCAATCGAGCTGGTCGTTCGACCGGGCGATTTTCCCATCTAAACTCATCGCAATATACAACACTACTTTCGGCATCGTGTCTTCCTCCTTGATTCGTGATACATTCAGCTTAACGAATAAACACGACAAAAGATGACGGGAATGATAGATATGAAAAAACGACATTTACAACTGATTCGACTGCTCAATCGAGGACGACGTATAACCGCTGAAGAACTGGCTCAAGAGACAGGCGCCTCCATTCGGACGATTCAGCGGGATATGCTGTCGCTTGAGGAGCTCGGTTATCCGATTTGGAGCGTGCCCGGAACTGGTGGTGGCTATGAGATGTTGCCGAACCGACTGTTGCCACCCCTTCACCTCCGCGAACAAGAAGCCGTCGCCCTTTATCTTACGTTCAAATGGATGGAACACATCCCGGACGTGCCATTCGGTGATATACGACATACGCTGTCCGACTGGTACGCGAACGAATTACCGCAAGACTTAGAGACGAAGATTCATCGCTTAGAACGAAACATCCTGTGGCTCGGGAACAAACAAATTCCAAAGGCTCCGTTCACAAAGGACATCTATCAGGCTGTCGAACAAAGAAACAAGATCGAGATGACGTATCAAACAACGAAAGGCTCACGTACGTTCACCGTCGCACCAGTCGGCATGGCACTCCTTGACTTGAAGTGGTACGTCTTCGGGCTGTCTGAACTGGGGCTTCGTCAATATCGAATCGACCGAGCGGAAGCGGTCAAGTTGCTAGATGAACCGTTTGAGTCCGAGGATTTGGTGACCTTGCTTCAGGCAAGTGATGAACGAATCGGTGTGACCGTTCAACTCGAACTCACCCCACTCGGACGTCGTTTACTTGAAGATGTATTACCCGATATAGAACAAAAGAATGAATGGGACGTCCCTAAGGAAGAACTGCCGTTTTTATCGAGGCAGCTGTTGAAAGCTGGTGCGGAAGTGGAGGTCAAGGCGCCGAGTGCGTTGCGGGAGATGATGAAGGAGCATGCGGAACGTCTTGTAGCATTATACGTATGAAGACCGAAAAGGCTCAACCCGTGCGGTTGAGCCCGATTTCAATTCGCTTCATCCATTTCCTTATGAATGCGTAGCAATTCGTTTTTGTATAAATCAGAGCGACCTCCAAAAATCGCTTGAATGTTATTTTTCACTTTGACGACTCCAGCTGCTCCGAGTGCTTTTAGTTCATCCTCATTGATTTGAGAAACGTCACTTACTTCAACACGAAGGCGTGTGAAGCATGCATCGATATCAAGGATATTCTCTCGTCCCCCAAGTGCCTCTTCAATCGCAAGTGCTGTCGTTTGAATCGCTGATTGACCTGACTTTTTATCATTGTAGTCTTTACGCGTAAACAGTTTCGCTTCTTGTCCGCCACGCCCTGGTGTTGCCAAATTCCACTTCTTGATAGCGAAAGTAAAGATACTATAGTAAACGATGAAGAAACCAATGCCGACGACGATATTCATCCACCAGCGTGGTGTACCTGGTAAAACGTTCACTAAAATATAGTCAATCAACCCTGATCCTCCAGCCCAACCGATATGTGTATCGAGCGCATACATGAGCGCAAAGGAAATTCCCGTCAACACACTATGGATGACATACAAGACAGGTGCCACAAATAAGAAAGTGAATTCAATCGGTTCTGTGATTCCTGTTAGAAACGCGGTACCGGCTGCTGCGATTAATAAGCCTCGAACGACTGGACGTTTGTCCGGATCAGCCTGACGATACATCGCGAGCGCTGCCCCAAGTAAACCGAACATAATGATTGGGAACTTACCAGACATGAAGCGTCCCGCTGTCACTTCAACACCTTCTGCGATTTGAGCGAGGAAAATGTACTGATCACCGTTCACGACCGCATCACCGACCGTTGCTGTTCCACCGAGAGATGTCCACAGGAACGGGGCATACCAAATATGGTGTAATCCTGTCGGAATCAATAACCGCTCCAACATCCCATACAACCCTACGTATGCAGGGTTGGTCGCATCACTCGCAATGACGTTTGCCATTGAAGTGAGTGCCGATTGGATTGGCGGCCAGATGAACATCATGACAAATCCAAGTAAGATTGAGAAGAAAACCATCACAATCCCGACAGAACGATCACCTGCAAAGAATCCCAACA
This sequence comes from Exiguobacterium sp. USCH10, assembly GCF_037619445.1. GTDB lineage: Bacteria > Bacillota > Bacilli > Exiguobacteriales > Exiguobacteriaceae > Exiguobacterium > Exiguobacterium aestuarii_A. The sequence goes on from NZ_JAQPZO010000015.1 coordinate 3,063, forward strand.
CTTCTGGCGGATTGAACGTATGGAACTTTTTATAAACCCATACTGCGAGCAATCCGACCGCAATCCCTCCGAGTACACCGGTTTCAAGGGAAGGAATACCAAGTAACATGCCATATTCCCCACTCTCGGCAGCCATTTCCGCCGTGATGCCAAGGGAGATTGAAATTGTCGTATTCATAATGACATATCCGACGAGTGCTGCGAGTGCGGCAATCCCTGATCCTCCTGACAAACCAACTGCGACCCCGATTGCAAAAATGATTGGTAAGTTCGCAAAAATACTAAGACCAATTTGTAACATTCCAGCACTGATCGCTTCTACTGTTCCGTTCTGTAAAAACGTCCAGCTATCGGCTAATGGTCCCGTGAGTGCCGCACCTAGTCCTAGCAAAATTCCGGCAGCCGGTAATAAAGCGACCGGTACCATGAGCGCCTTCCCAAACTTTTGAAAAACTCCAAACCATTGACTCATTCGATTCACTCCTCATATTGTAAGCGTTATCAATCTGAACAATGAGAAAGGGGATTGCCTCCCCTCTCTAGTTACCGTATTGCTACTGTCTCGCCCGATTTTAATTCCGGCCAGTACGTTCTGTTTTCCTCAATCAAATCATCTAAGATTCGACGAGCTATTGGTGCATCGACGACTGTACGATTTAGCGTCAACGCCTGAAGAGCCTTCTCATAACTGTTTTCGAAGTATGCGTCGACGACAAGTTGCTCGTAAGCAAGCTGTCCTTCAATCATTCCTTTGTAAAAACGAGGAATCTTTCCGACTGCGAATGGTTTCGGTCCACGATTGGTAAGCATCGCAGGCACTTCAACCATCGCATCGTCTGGCAAATTCGAAATGATACCATCATTTTTCACCATGACGATGAAAATATCACCGTTATTATAGGCTAGCGAAGCAGCGACCCGAATCATATAGCAGCCGTGAATATCGACCTCAAGGTGAACATTTTCGAGCGAGTCATCTTGAATAATCTGATCGCACATCGAGAAGACACGCTCTTGACGTCCGTTGATTACTTGCCGCGCCCGTGTGTTCGTGACATCTTCTTTTTCTGCCATGTCAGATGGATATAAATAATATTGAAGGTACGTGTTCGGTAAGTACTCTGGGAAATCCGTCAGCATCTTCTCTACTTGTTTGAACGTCTTGATCCAAGATGGGTCATTCGCAATCTCCGAATCTTCCGGGATGAAACCGTCTTCTAAAATGGCGCGTTTGATATCTGCAGTCAATTCATTTCCTTCTTTATCGAAGATAGCTGTGAACCAACCAAAGTGGTTGAGTCCGAAATATTCCGGAACGAGATCCCAAATCTCTTTACCGAGAATCTTCGCATAGCTCACCATGATTGCTGCCGGCATGTCGCAGATGTTTAATATTTTTTGATCGTCCGGGTAAGCACGTTTGAGCGCCTCGGCGACAATTGCAGCAGGGTTCGTATAGTTTAAGATCCAGCCATCCGGTGAGCCGGCGCGAATGTCAGAGACGAGTTCAATCATATCTCCGATTGAGCGCATCCCGTATGACATTCCGCCCGGTCCACACGTTTCTTGTCCCACCACGCCATGTCGAAGCGGAATCTGCTCATCTTTTTCGCGCATCTCCAAACCACCTGTCCGAATTTGAACGAAGAAGAAATCCTTGTCCTTAAAAGCATATTCTTTGTTCGTCGTGTATTCGAACGACTCGAGTTCTGGATAATGCTCACGCAAGATGACTTCACTCGCTTTCGCGACACGTTCTTGACGTAATTCATCTGTATCGTAAAACGTGATGGAACGAAGTGGGAAGTGTGCTTTTTCCTCAATCAAACTCATGATCATGCCGATTGTGTACGTACTACCTCCACCGACGACTACGAGACGCTGTGGTGTTTTCATGTGTGCGTTCCCCTTTCAATACATATCTAATTGATTACAATACAAATCTAATACATATTATTCGAACCGTCAACACCTTTTTAAAAACGTTTTATTTTTGTATACTATGAGTAATGAACGCATACAATCAGGAGGTTATCTACATGAAAGCCAAATCTCCGCTATACCAGCGGATTGCTCAGGAGATGCGCACGTTTATCGAGACCGGCGATTGGGCGCCCGGTGAAGCGATTCCGACAGAAGCACAACTCGTCGAGGAATTTAAAGCGAGTCGAGTCACCGTTCGACAAGCCGTCAAACTACTTCAAGAAGAAGGTTTGCTTTGGAAACGACAAGGGAGCGGCACATATGTACAATCCGAAAAGATTGAACATAATATGTACGAATTAAAAAGCTTTACTGAAGACATGAAACGGGAAGGAAAGGACGTCACGAGTAAAGTACTTACTTTCACCGTTCAACCTCCAACTGAAAAAATAAGGGAAATACTCGAACTTGATGAAGACGCTCTTGTCTACTATATTCGCCGGTTACGCTTTGCGAACGGAGAACCGCTCATTGTCGAAGATACGTATCTTCCACTCCAATTGTTTCCGGATTTAACGTACGAGGTAATGACACGGTCGAAGTACGATTACATTGAAAATGTCAAAAACCTGAAGATTGCCGATAGTGTTCAGGAATTTATCCCAGTCTTACCGACGAAAGAAATTGCTGAAATGCTCGAGGTGAGCGATCGAACACCGATACTCAAAGTCGAACTCTATTCGTTTCTCATGGATGGCAGTCGCTTTGAGTTCACCGAAACCTATTTCAAGAGTGAGGAGTATCGCTTTATCATCCGTGCCGGTCGAAGACATGAAACGACAAACACCCAGTGAATTCAACGATTCACTGGGTGTTTTGATGAATGACGAGTGATAGTTTGTAATTCACGTATTTGCTGAGTCCATCTAAAAATGCATTCAGTTCTTGATTCGTCGGGAAGCGACACTCGAGTAAATAGCACCCATCCCCGCTCACCTTGTAGTTATGTCTCACGAATTGCCGATGCTCTTTAAGAAAGAGCAGGTACGGATCATGAAATGTACTCGTCGTGTAGATTGTAATCATCGCATGAATCGGTAGACCAACTCGTTCTTCGTTGATTCGAATCGTATATCCTTCGATGATCCCTAGGTCTTCTAACTTTTTAACACGCGTGGCTGTCGCTTGCCCCGTCAAGTGAATGAGTTCGCCTAATTCCTTCATCGTCATCCGACTATTTTGTTGCAAGGCTTCAATAATACATTGATCTGTTGCGTCCATGCGGCAACTCCTTTCATCATTCAAGTCAATCAATAAAAAGACTTGAATGAAGTGATGTCTTCCAAAACGGGTACGTTCTACACTACATATATACTACATGGAAAAAGGAGAATCACCTATGAACATTCAATTGATCCGAAATGCGACACTCCGCCTTGAATACGCTGGAAAGACGTTTCTCATCGATCCGTTCCTTGCGAAGAAAGGCACATATCCACCTTTCCCAAACTCGGCACGTCAAGATGAGCACAACCCACTCGTTGAATTGCCGATTTCGATTGAAAATCTTCTACACGGAATTGACGCCGTCATCTTGACCCATCTTCATCTCGACCACTATGACGAAGTCGCAAAAGAGGTACTTGCAAAAGAGCTTCCAATCTTCGTTCAAAATGAAGCAGACCAAACCACCATCCAACAGGATGGATTCACAGACGTTCGCGTGTTGACTGAATCGACCGACTTCGAAGGTATTCATCTCGTCAAAACGGTCGGGGAACATGGTCGCGGCGACATCTTATCGTTGACTGGTGAAGTATGCGGTGTCGTCTTTACACACGAAACGGAAAAAACATTATACGTCGCAGGAGATACAGTCTGGTATGAAGGTGTCGCTGAAACCATTCAATCACATAGCCCAGAGGTGATTATCGTCAATGCGGGAGACAATCAATTCCTAGAAGGTGGTTCGCTCGTCATGAATGAAGTGGACGTGCTTCATGTCGCTGAAGCTGCCCCGGACGCCAGTATCATCGCCGTCCATATGGAAGCAGTGAATCACTGGAACTTGTCACGGGCTGACTTACGAAAGTACGCAGAACAGCATCAATTTTCGAATCAGCTCTTCGTCCCTAAAGATGGTGACACACTCAGGCTGTAACATGAAAACCTCCCGAATCATCGGGAGGTTTTCATGTGGTCTCACTTCTAGGACTATTCGATTCCAGTTCATTCACAGAGTCTAACAGACGTTCGGTATTCTTAGCACTGCTCGTCAGGTAAATGGTTTCTAACAAGCTATTATATTCTCGTTCAGAAATGATAACAGCATTCTTCCCGCCTTCTTTCGAGATGAAAATCGTCTCGTCATTTTCACATACTTGATGAAGCAAGCAGTTCAACTTTTTTTTGCGCTTTCTGGTATGGAATCGTAGACATTCACATCACTCCTCATTTACGCCCATTATATTATGATTTTTTATGAATGACGAAACATCTATGTTTTTAGATTCGTATAAAAGACCACTCATACACAAAGGCGGAATGCACATGCATCACGAGAACAAACAGTTCATCCACTTATTCAAAGACGGACAGTTCGATGACATTTATCATCAAATGACCGATTCGTGCAAATCTCATTATTCCATGGACATGTTTCATCACGAAGCGTCTTCGTTTCATCATGGAATTCGGCGCTATCGTCTGCTCAATGAGATGGTGTTGAATGGGAATCGGTGTGTATTATGGTCGGATTTCCGAAAAGAGAAGTTATTGTCCGTTCAATTCAATCGCGTGAATCAGATTGAATCCATTCAGATGACGGTTATCTCCTCTTCAAAAGAGACTAACCCTTTCACGAAAAACAAATACCATCTTCCATTCAAAGAGCAGTGGTTCGTCGTCTCCGAAGGGACAAACGTCGGAATGTATCTTCATGAACCGATTCGAAAGAAACGTGATGGCTATGACTTTTTGAAAATAAAAGATCAGCAACCTTACAATCGCAGAAAAATCGGAATCGATGGCTCGTTTGCGTTTGGAGAACAAGTCCTGTCACCACTCGATGGTACAGTTTATCAGGTCGTCGACGGGCTACCAGATGAATCAAATCCTGATCATCCACTCGGAAATCACGTCATCATTCAACACAAACATGATGAATACACGCTTCTCGCCCACTTAGAGAGTGGTTCGATTGTCGTCAAAGTTGGAGACCAAGTGAAGACCAAAAAGGTGCTTGCCCGTTGCGGACGCTCTGGAAACACAGTAGAGCCACGTTTGCATATGCGTGTCATGAATCACCCAGATGTGGACACCGCGACCGCTCTCCCGATTCGATGGAAAGGCCGAAAGCGACCTGTGCGTGGAAAAGTGGTCACCTCCCGCGAAGAGGATAGTTGGTCAAATGGACTCGTAGCCCTCGATTTCTCAGAACTGCTTTTTTATATTATTCAGGCCATTCCGCGATTATTCTTTCGCTTTTTCGGATAAGAAAACCCCTCAGAAATCTGAGGGGTCTGTGATCACATATCCAAATCTGTAAACGCGAGCGGAACGAGTTCCCCAAGCGTCACTTCTTTCACATCGGCGTTGCCGTTTGTAAGGAGTACTTTGAAGTCAGGATCGCCGAATTCGACCATGACCTGGCGGCAGATGCTGCAAGGTGGCAAGAAGTCTTCTGTGTCCCCAGACACGGCAACCGCTTCGAAGTCACCTTTTTTGTATCCTTGAGCGATCGCTGTAAAGATGGCTGTACGCTCTGCACAGTTTGTTGCTCCGAACGAGACGTTCTCGACGTTGACGCCGTCGATGACCGTGCCGTCCTTCATGAGAAGTGCCGCACCGACGCGGAACTTCGAATATGGTGAATACGCATTGTCCTTCAATTGGCGTGCACGCTCGACTAATTGTTGTTGGTTCATCTTAAGTCATTCCTCTCGAATATCGAATGAACTGATGCCAGTCCCCATGCCTCTCATTTTTGGGCAGGATTTATAGCATACACCCGCCCCAAAGAGAAGTCAACGACTTTTTTAGAACGCTTTCATAGAGAAACAAAAAAGAAGGAACTTCCGCTCCTTCTCCCTTCAAATTCATCTTTATACTAGTTCAAGCTGCGCGACAGGCGCCTCTTCCGTTTCTGGCTGCACATGATGGCGACCAATCGGAATGACGGACGGTGAACCGGATACAGGGTCACACATGACCGAACAGCGAAGGTTGAAGACCCGATGGATCAAATCACACGTGATGACGTCCGACGGCTTCCCTTCCGCAATCAACTTCCCTTTATCGAGTGCGAAAATATAGTCCGCATAACGTGCCGACAAGTTGATATCGTGAAGCACCATGACAATCGTCGTCCCGTACTTCCGATTCAAGTCTGTCAACAAGTCGAGAATCTCGACTTGATACGTGATATCGAGATACGTAGTCGGTTCATCTAAAAAGAGGACGTCTGTCTGTTGAGCCAGTGCCATCGCAATCCAGACGCGTTGACGCTGTCCGCCTGACAATTCGTCAATCGGACGATCCGCAAACTCCGTGATGTTCATCATCTCCATCGCCTCGGCGACGGCCTCATAGTCGGCTTTCGTCCATCCCTTCAAGAACGATTGATGCGGATAACGACCGCGACCGACGAGATCGGCGACCGTGATCCCTTCCGGTACGACTGGGGACTGTGGCAACATCCCGAGGATACGTGCTAGCTTTTTCGGTGCCATCTTCGAGATCGGCTTGTCATAAAGCGTCACTTGGCCGGCACTCGGCTTGATGAGGCGTGCCATCGTCTTTAGGAGCGTCGACTTCCCGCAACCGTTCGCACCGATGATGATGCTGATTTGATTGCTCGGAATTTCAAGACTGATATCGTTCAAAATCATCTTGTCCTCGTATCCTGAGGTGAGATGTTCCACTTTCATAATGGATGCCATTTAGAAGTCCCCTTTCTGGTTCATCCGAATCAACAAGTATAAGAGATAAGGCGCGCCGATGATGCCGGTGATGACACCGACCGGATAGCGTGCCGTGAAGGCGAATTGTCCGACGAGGTCGGCCGCGAGCACTAAGATGATGCCGACAAGCGCCGCCGGCAAGATCCCGGCGTGACTCGTCCCGACGAGGCGCTTCGCGATCGGTCCCGCTAAAAAGGCGATGAAGGCGATCGGTCCCGTCGTCGCTGTCGCGAGCGCGAGCATGAATACCGCCGCAACGATGAGAAGCAATCGAGTTTGGTTCGTATTGATCCCTAACCCTGTCGCCGCCATTTCACCGAGCTCGAGCATCTCGAGCTGACGGGTGAGTAACAAGACAATCGGTAAACAGATGAGTACCGTGATGATTAAAGGCGGCAACTCCTCTAGCTTCGCCCCATTTAAGCTTCCTGTCAACCACCGCATCGCCATCGCGACATCATTTTGTCGGCTGATGAGAAGTAGGTAATTGATGACCGCCGTGAGCATCGCCTGAATCCCAATCCCGACCAAGACGAGGCGACCGATGGAGAAAGATGCCCCTTTAGAGAGGAAATAGATGACGAGCACGGTCACGAGTCCTCCGATAATCGAGGCAATCGAGATGACCGCTTCACTCGACTGGAGAACGACGATACAGAAGACGGCAGCCGCACTCGAACCGGTCGTGATGCCGATGACGTTCGGGTTGGCGAGCGGGTTACGAAGCATCGTCTGGAAGATCGTTCCCGCGGCACCAAAAGCCGCCCCGGCGAAGACACCGGCGAGCATACGTGGTAAACGAAGCACCTCAACAGCGAACGTCGCCCCTTTCACATCTTCTCCGAGCAAGACGCCGATGACGTCCTGGACGGGATAAATCGTATTGCCTAGCATAAGCATCAAGCCGCTCAACGTGAGCGCGATGACGGTCAGGAGAAGCGTCATCCCGACGTAGCGACGACGGCGCTTCATGCGTCCTTGTCTGATTTGTTCAATCGCTGGTTGCATCATAATCCTCGTACTTTCACTTTCATCGTCAATAGAATCAAGATCGGCGCCCCGATAAACGCCGTCACAATCCCGACCTCAAGCTCTCCCGGACTTCCGAGCAAACGTCCGATGACGTCCGAGAAAGTCAGGATGATGGCACCGGCTAGAGCAGACATCGGCATGAGATAACGCTGGTCTGGACCGAGCACGAGTCGAATCAAATGCGGGGCGAGTAGCCCGATAAATCCGATCGGTCCGGCGAGTGCTGTCGCCGCCCCACACAGAATGACGCCTGCGAACGAAGCGGTCAGCTTCAACGTACCCGTTCGAACGCCAAGACTCTTCGCCATCTCTTCCCCGAGCGCGAGTGCGTTCAAGGAAGGGGCGGTCACGACGGCGATCACGAGACCAATCAATAAGAACGGTAAAAACGTATAGATGGAATCGACATTCCCCGCCCCGACGCTCCCGACTTGCCAGAAGCGGAACTGGTCCATAACGTTCGAACGTGGAATCATGAGCGCCATGACGAGAGACGATAATGCCGCGCTCGTCGCTGCTCCCGCCAAGACGAGTTTGAGCGGGGTCGCCCCACCTCGACCGAGCGAGCCGATGCCAAAGACAAAGATGGCCGTCAACAACGCCCCGACGAGCGCGAACCAGATGAACGCACTCGCTGTCGAGATGTTGAAAAACGCGATTCCGATGACGACGGCGAGCGCCGCTCCCGTGTTGACCCCGAGAATACTCGGGTCGGCGATCGGGTTACGCGTCACCGACTGCATGAGTGCCCCCGCCACACCGAGCGCTGCCCCGCACATGAAACTGAAGATCGTCCGGATGACCCGCTCCCGGACGATGTCCGCTTCATACGACTGAACAGCCGGGCGGAATAAACCGTCCAGCAGTTCATTCCACCCGACTGTCCGTGAGCCGAAGGCAAGGGATGCCAGAATACATACCACCGTCAGTACGAGCGTCCCGATCAACAGGAGCGGGAAGTACTTCGGGGTATGCATCTGCTTCACCTGATGTTGCATCATTTTACTTTTGCGAGCGCATCCGATACGCGTGAGACGTACTCATCGATCGTATATTCAATCGAGAGCGGCGTCGGTGTACCTGCCGCTGCGAGTGGCGTGTTATCTTCGATCAAGACGACCGATCCACGTTCGATGGCTGGTACTTTACTGTAGAGCGGGTCTGCTTGGAGCGCCTTCAACGTATCTTCATTCCCGTATGTGACGAAGATGTCGACGTCGTTCAGGATATCAGCATTCTCTTTGCTGAGCTCGAGATAGAAGCTGTCCGTCTTCTCTGCTTCGTCGACAATGTTTTGTGGATACTCCATCCCGAGTTCTTCGATGAAGGCACCACGTGGGTCACCCGTCGTATAGATATAAAATTTTGAAAGGTCTTCCGCGCTCATCGAGACGAATGCGGCTTTCTTTCCAGCAATCTCAGGAACGGCTGTCGCTTTGTCTGTAATCAACTGCTCCGTGTCTTTGATCAACTGTTCGCCTTCTTCACCGAGTCCCATTGCGAGTGAGTCATAGCGAACCATGTCTTGCCATGACGTGACCCAAGGTGTTTCTTGGTATGCCACGACCGGCGCGATTTGGCTGAGCGTGTCGTAGTCTTCTTGCGTGATCCCTGAGTAGGCCGCCAAGATGACATCTGGGTTTGAATCTGCGATTGCTTCAAAGTCTAATCCGTCTGTGTCTTGATAGATGTTCGGGTTCTCTCCCCCGAGTGCTGTCAACTTCTCTGCTGTCCATGGAAGCATACCACTGTCGTCTTGGACACCGTAGTTCGCAGCCGAGAATCCGACCGGTACGACGTCAAGCGCAAGTGCGACGTCATGGTTTCCCCATGAAATCGTTGCAACACGTTCTGGTTTCTCTTCGATAACCGTTTCACCGAATGCGTGCTCGATTGTGATCGGGTAACCTTCTGCAGATTCCTCCGTCCCTTCATTCGTGGAAGCGTTCTCAGCTTCTTCCGAACCACAACCGGCTAAGATGAGTGCAAAAGCCGATACAAAAATGAACATATGTAACCATTTCTTCAATGTGTTGTTCACGTGATTTTTCTCCTTTTCAAACTTCTCTATTTTCTCGATACTGATAATCATTATCATTTATGAGTATAGACCTGCTCCTAAGTCATGTCAACCGCTATTCGGCAAAGAAATATGAAAAAACCTGCCGTTTTAGGACAGGTTGCTTAGGACTTTCGATGCCGTCGCATGACGTCTGCGATTGGTTCATCTTGTTTTTCAAGCTCGGATACGATTCGCTCATGGTCCGTGTCGTTTCGGTTTTGGCTCAATTTGAACGTTGCCTGGATGTCGGTGATGTCAATCCGAAACCCGACGACGCCCTGCATCTGTCGCTTCACCGGTTCCGATAATGTTTCCCAACGCACCGCATGCTCACGCTCCCCTTCGTGCTCACTTAATAATTCTGCAAGTTCCTCCACTAATTCTTCCTCGTTGAGAATCGTTGCACGTCCATACACGTGTACGGCTTGATAGTTCCATGTTGAGACGTCTTCATGACCGTACCATGACGCCGATACGTAGGCGTCTGGTCCTTGGAAGATGACGAGAACGGTTTGATTTTCAATCGTTCGCCATTGCGGATTCGCTTTCGAAATATGTGTCGTCAGTTGCCCATTTGCCTCATCGAATCGTAACGGGACGTGTGTCGCAATCGGTTTTTCCCCGTCATGCGTCACAATCGTGCCGAACGGATGGCTATTCAGAAATGCATAAATTTCAGCTCGTTCTTTGACGGAATATTGATTAGGAATATACATGTCGGACCCCCTTTCTCCTATTATATTCTGAACAAGACGGGTATAACGACACAGAAGGAGGAATGTTTTTTATGAAACCAACCATCAAAGCCATCGTCTTTGACGTATACGGCACCTTATTCGACGTCCATTCGGTAAAGGACGCCTGTGAAGAAGAGTTCCCTGAAAAAGGAGCAGCCATCAGCCAGGTGTGGCGGACGAAACAACTCGAATATTTCTTCTGGCGCCACATGATGGGACGCTACGAAGATTTCGATACGGTGACCCGTGACGCACTGCGTTACGCTTTAGCCGTCCATGACGCAACATCAACGGAGGACATCGAGCAACGTCTCATTGAATCGTATGCACACCTCACCCCGTATGAGGAGGTCGAATCGGTCCTGAAAGAGCTGCATGACGTGAAGACCGTCATCCTCTCGAACGGGACGGACGAGATGCTTGAGGCACTACTCCGTAACGCCGGCCTTGCCGATTATTTTGATGAGGTCTTCAGCGTCGACGGGATCAAACAACCGAAACCAACACCAGCCGCCTACATGCATTGGTTCAAGACGTCCGGTCTCCGTCGTGACGAGGTGCTCTTCTTATCGTCGAACGGATGGGACATCGCTGGGGCGAAAAACTTCGGCTTCCACGCCGCCTGGATCAATCGGAACAACTTGCCGTTTGAAGCGTTCGATGTGGAACCGGATGCCGTCTATCCGAATTTGAATAACTTGCCAGAATGGCTTTAACCTGTGAACGATCTCGTGAAAATGAGGTCGTTTTGTGCATCCTCTCCCATGAAAAAGGTGTGCACGCCCGTCTGTTCGAACCCATTGCGCCGATAGAATTGAATCGCTTTTTCATTGTGTTCCCATACGCCCAGCCACATCTTCCGTTTATGCAACTTCTTCGCCAATTTGATTGCCTGAGTGAATAACGCTTTCCCCACCCCGTGACCTTGAAACGCTTCTAGTACGTAAATTCGTTCGATTTCAATCGCATCGGTGCCCATCGGTTCGGATTGAGCGTCGCGTACGTTCATTTTCAAATAGCCTGCCAACTCGTCATCTACATATGCAAAGTAGAAATGGGAGTCTGGGTGTGCCAACTCCTGCTTTAACTGCTCAGTCGCATACGCTTTTTCTAGGTAAGCGTTCAAGTGCTCCGGTGTATTGTGATGTGCGAACGTCTCCGTAAACGTCTGGATGCTAATGTGACGCAAGGTTTCTACGTCTGTCACTTTTGAAATTTCAATCATGTACCCTTGCTCCTCTCAGTATTCTCGATGCTTTCCTTTCTTCACCTCGGTCCAATCTGTCTCCACATTGCTTCGTACTTTTTTCAGTAGCTGCAATAATTGCGCTTTTTCTTGCTCGTCGAGTCCCGATAACGCGACCGATGTCGAATATTCATGTTCCCGAATGATGTGCGGATACAATGTCTCGCCTTTCTCCGTCACGTACAGACGTTTAATTTTTTGATTCTCCAAATCTGAGCGCCTTTCAATCCATCCTTCTTGCTCTAGTTTTTTGATGGCACGTGCGGCGGTCGTCCGATCTACCTTAATCAACTCTGCTAGTCGCTCTTGAATGATACCTGGGTGTTCAAAAATCCTGACGACGTATAAGTACTTTCCTTTTTCTAAACCAAGTGCCTTGAATTCAATGTTGCTGATTGAATCGAGGGCACGCGCAATCATCCCGATTTCTCGCAGATGGTCATGCATCAGCAGTCACCTCCGCCTTTTTGTTGTAAATGCAACAAAAATATTTGATATAAGCATACTCGATTTTGTGAGAGAATGAAAGGAGAGATTTTTTATGAAGAAGGAGATGAAAGTGCAATGAGTCACCGCATCTACACGACGAGCTTTGCGAGCGTCTATCCACACTACGTCGCCAAAGCCGAACGGAAAGGACGGACGAAAGAAGAAGTCGACACGATCATTGAATGGTTGACGGGTTATGATGAGACCGGACTCGAACGTCAAATTGAGGATCAAGTTGATTTTGACACATTCTTCGCTTCAGCACCTCGCTTGAATGAAGATCGCGCTCTCATCAAAGGCGTCGTCTGTGGAGTCCGTGTCGAGAACGTCGAAGAGCCGCTCATGCGCGAGATTCGCTACTTGGATAAACTCATCGATGAATTGGCGAAGGGGAAGAAAATGGAGAAGATTCTACGGGGAGGCAAATCATGATGGACGTGACGACACTTGTGGACGAAGAACGGCTCGATTCCTTCATTCATCTGATCGAAGTCATCGATGACCATTTACCAGAAGGCTTTGAAAAGACGACGGACGGACATGGTGTCCATTACGTCGTCCCGCTCGAGCGATATCCGTCTGGTTATCACGTCACACCGGGTACACCGCTTCCCTTTATCAGCGTGATCGCGCAAAAGCGCCATGTCGGACTCTATCATATGGGGATTTACGCCGACCCTGAATTGCTCGCCTGGTTTGAACAGGAGTATGCGAGTCGCGTCCCGACGAAGCTCGATATGGGAAAAAGCTGTATTCGCTTCAACAATGTGAAACGGATCCCGTTTGATTTGGTCGGGGAACTCGTCGAGAAGATGACTGTCGATGAATGGATTCAACGCTATGAAGGAAACCGAGGCTAACGCTTCGGTTTTTTCGCACATTCATTTTCTGTCATGCGCCATGGATGCGGTATGCTTAGAAAAAAGGAGGGACGCCTCATGCCACGCTGGCTGAAAATCACTTTGTTCTTACTCGTGTTTGGCACGTTGTTCTATATCACCCATTTCCACTATGAGTTGCGTCCGTCTGACATTCGGGACATCGTCTTGTCGTTTGGGTTTTGGGGACCGTTATTCTTTATATTCCTTTACGCCATCGGTCCGGTCGCATTTTTACCGACTTCCGTACTGTCACTTGGAGCCGGTCTCGCGTTCGGCGTATGGCCAGGGGTCCTCTATATCATCATCGGAGCGACCGCCGCCGCGACGACCGGTTACGTCATGGGACGCTTCTTCGGACGCTCGGTCGTCAATGTCGACCGCTATCCGTGGTCAGAGAAGCTGTTCACTCAGATGGAGCGCCGCGGCTTCTTATATGTGTTCGTCTTACGACTCATCCCGCTCGTCAGTTTCGACTTGCTCAGTTACGCCGGAGGGATCTCGCGCGTCCGTTTCCGTGCGTTCGTCCCGGCGACCGTGCTCGGCATGATTCCAGGGACGTTTGCCTACAGCTTCCTCGGGGCGAGCCTCGCGTCAGGTAGCGTCACGACAATCTTCATCGCCGCACTCGTCTTCGTCGGATTGATTGTCATCACATATATCTTCCGTGAGCCCGTCAAGAAATGGCTTGGGTTAAATTGAATACGTATGAATTGGAGCCTCGCGCTCCTTTTTTTGTGCGTTGAATATGCAATTCGAATAAACTTCTGGGACATCCGTCCGATATGTATAGAGCCACAATAAATGAACACGAGAATGTGAGGAAAGAAACATGAGTTTGATGAAAAGAAATCAGTTGATGTTGTTGACGACGTTATTGATTGTGATGACGTCGGTTGTCGTCCATTTGCTTCACCGTTTTACGGAATTTGCCTACACGTATACGATTTTACGAAACGGCGCGGATGGCTATGTATACTCGAGTGTGACATGGGTTCTCTTCGCACTCCCACTCGTCTTCCTCGGGATGATGCTCGTCAGCCTGAAGCGAGAAAGCAAGATGTTCCCGTATTGGATGATGCTGACACTCACCTTCGCGAGCATCTCAACGGTCGCCGGTGGACAAGGACTCGTTGAGTATCACTTCTCTATCTTTGTCGTTTTGGCCATCCTGTCGTTCATGCGTCGCATCGACTTGATTTTGAATCTTTGCGGTACAGCATTTAGCAGGGTATTTTTTATTTCCTGCGCTTATTTGTGGAACGAGTGATTATCCGTTCAGCTTATTGCTCGTCCACGCCGTGTACTTGATTTTGCTCAGTGCCGTACTTGTCGCTCAGATCCATTTTCGAAACAAGGAAACGGAACGTGTCGAGGCGCACGAACAGGAGACGCGACAGTTATTGCAACAAGCGATTCAAGACGTCAGCTCCCTCGTTCAGTCCTTGAATAGCCACGCGGAAGAACTCGAATCGGCTGCGAATCAGTCGCTGGAATCTGGTGAACAAATCGCCATCACGGTCGACCCGATCGTCGCGCACGCTTCGTCTCAACAAGCTTCGATGGTACAAGGTGCGGATGAGATTCAATCCATTCGATCGCTGACCGCGCTCATCCAAGAACGGATGGCGCAAACGGCAGCAGCCTCGTCCCGCATCGCCAAAGACGCCCTCTCCGGGAATACGGATATGCGTCTCATGGAAGAAAAAGTACAGGAAATCATCACGGAATCCGAGCAACTCGAGCAGATTGTCGCAACGATGACGAATCGTTCCTCTGAAATCCAAGGCATCTTGCAGCAAGTCGGCTCAATCAGTGAACAGACGAACATGCTCGCCTTGAACGCATCGATTGAAGCGGCCCGCGCTGGAGAAGCTGGTCGTGGATTCGCGGTCGTCGCCTCTGAAGTCGGGAAGCTTGCCGTCCAGTCTCGAGAATACGCATCAGAAATGACGCGCGTCCTCGGTGGATTGATGGAAGATACGACGGTCGTCTCGAAGTCGGCTCACCTCTTCAAACAAGCGACTGAAAACTGTCAAACGGTCACTAACGACGTGACAGCTGTCTTCGGTCGTCTCACGGAAGACGTATCGGAAATCGACGCACAAATTGCCTCGATCCAAGAGACGCGACAACTCGTGACGACGCAGATGGAGACGCTCGAGACACGCCTCGAATCGACGAAACATGCCTCAAGTGAACTGCAACAACAGATTTACCACGTGGCTGCTGCAACGGAAGAACAGGTCGCTGTCCAAAAAGAACTCAGTTCCATGTCGGACCGCCTCGCCGTCACGGCGAACGCACTTGAAGATGTGACGACTCAACTCGAAGATCACGCATCCCGCGCCTAACACAAATGCCCCCGACCAAACGGTCGGGGGCATATTGTTTATCGATCGAGCAATTGACGAATTCCTTCTTGTAATGGTGTGACCGGACGTCCGAGAACCGGTTCAAAGTCGCTCTCGTGAATCTCGAGCGTTCCTTGACGGATGCTTCGCTGGATGCCGGCGAGAAGTGCAACCACGTCATCAGGCATCCCTGCCCCGCGCATCGTCTCTTCATATGCCTCAAGGTTCAGCTCTTGCATCATGACGTCACGTCCTAATACTTCACTGAGTGCATCGACTAAATCTTTTTGCGTATGGAGCGGTCCTGACAATTCATACACCGCACTCTCTTGCTGTTCTTTCAACAGGACGTTCGCCGCTGCTTCCGCATAGTCTTGTTGAAGCGCCCAGCCGACCTTCCCGTCCCGAGCCGCCGTGATCCACGGTGCCCCGTCAACGACTGCCTGCATGCTCGGCAATTCGTTCTCTAAGTACCAATTGTTCCGCAAGAACGCATACGGAATCCCCGATTCCACAATCGCTTCTTCCGTGACGACGTGTGGAGGCGCCATCAAGTTCTCACTGTCTGTCGCATCGGCGAGACTCGTATAGGCGATGAAGGAGACGCCAGCCCGTTTTGCCGCCTCGACCGCGTTCGTATGTTGACGAATCCGCGTGTCGTTATCGCCATCTGCCGAGATGATCAACAGACGCTCGACACCTTTAAACGCTTCATCGAGTGTGTCCGGCTGATCGAAATCTCCGTGTCGTACATCAACCCCGCGCTCTTTCAGCGATGCTGCTTTCTCCGGATTTCGTACGCTGACAGCAAGGTCACTCGCATCGATTGATTTGAGTAATTCCTCTACAATTTTTGATCCTAATTTACCGGTAGCACCGGTGACTAAATATTTCATACGGTCATCCCCTTTCTCATGCTTCAGACCATATTCCCCTTCTGTTCGTGCAATTAACGTTGCGACACATTCCAACAAAAATAATATTTGACTTTAAGTTCATTTGAACTTAAATTAATTATATAGAAGTTCAAATGAACTTAAAAGGAGGAATTGTTGTTGACCCTACTCATCGGGTTTTTACTCATCGTCATCTTCATGCTCGCGCTTGACCTCGGGGTGTTCCACCGTAAGGCACACGAAGTCTCGCTCCGCGAGGCATGGACATGGACGTTTGTCTGGATTGGGATTGCCATCTTATTCGGGGGCTGGTTGTTCTACACGCAAGGTAGTACGGCGGCAACGGAATATGCGAGCGTGTACTTCATCGAGAAGGCACTCGCCATCGATAACGTCTTCGTCTTCTCCCTTGTTTTCGCTTATTTCGCCATCCCGCTCAAGTATCAGCACAAAGTGTTGTTCTGGGGAATTCTTGGAGCCATTTTCTTCCGTGCCGTCTTCATCGTCGCTGGGGTATCGCTGTTAGAAAACTTCGGTTGGGTCTACTACGTGTTCGGGGTATTCCTCGTCTATACAGGTTGGATGATGTACAAGAATATCGGAAAAGACGAGTCACTTGAAGAGAACAAGACGATTCGTTGGCTCGAGCGACGCCTTCCGATCACACAAGACATTTCATCTGGTAAGTTCACGAAACGCATCAATGGGAAGTTGTTCTTCACACCGCTCTTCATCGCGCTCATCTTCATCGAGTTGTCGGATATCGTCTTCGCCGTCGATTCGGTCGCCGCGAGCTTCGCGTATTCGCGTGACCCGTATATCATCTTCTATGCGAACATCATGGCGATTCTCGGACTCCGTAGTCTCTACTTCGTCCTCGCCAACTTGATTGACCGCTTCTATTACTTGAAACACGGCCTCAGTTTCATGCTCGTCTTTATCGGGGCGAAGATGATTTTAGGTGATGTGTACAAAATGCCGATCTGGATGTCGCTCGGGACAATCGTTCTCGTCATCTTGATCAGCGTCCTCTATAGTTTCTACAAAACGAAACCTAGTTCGTCCAAACACGTATAATGAATCAATCGGTCCATTTCGTCGGTGTTCTTTCTTTGAAAATCGGGTAATCAATGAGGTGCACAACTATAGAAAAGGGGATTCACTATGTTTGATCGGATTGGCCTCATGAGTATCGGTCTCGTCTTCGGGATCATCCTCATGCTACTCTTTAATAACTTATTCGGATTGGTGTTCGGTATCGTCCTTGGCGCGAGCCTGATCGTCGCCAACCAAATCGGACGAAACAAACGAACAACGATCCACTAACCAAAAAGCACGCGCCCCCATTGATTGGGGAGCGCGTGCTGTTGCGTTAAAACATCGTATATGGATTGATACTGTTTGCAGGAGCTGAACTGCTATACACGTAGCTGTTCCGATGTACTTCGAAATGAAGGTGGTTCCCGAACGAGTTGCCGGTATTCCCGACGGCTCCAATCGTCACCCCTTTTGCGACCGTCTGTCCTTTCACGACATTGAGGCGGTCGAGGTGTGCGTACACCGTGATGTATGTTTGCCCGTTCAACTGATGGGTCATCATGATGTGATTCCCGTATGCCCCGTAATTCCGGGCGACGATGACTTGTCCAGACGCGGCAGCAATGACCGGTGTCCCTCTCGGTGCCGCCAAGTCGATGCCGTTATGGAACGTATAACCGTATTGCCCGCTCGCCGGACCATATTTTTGCGTCAACGTCCCTTTTGTCGGAATGACCATCTTCGCTGTCGACGTCGTCGAGAGCGTCGTCACACTGTACTTCTTCACATATGTACTCGATACGTAACGAGCTGTGCCGTTGAAGTTGATTTTCGTCCATCCTCCGCTCACGCCAAGGTATTTGAACGATTGTCCTAACTTGGCACTGCCGACGATCGCATACGTCGTGCCTGGGCCCGAACGGACGTTTAAACTGTTGGTCGTGACTTTGACATAGTACGTGGTCGCCGCTTCAGCAGGCGTACCAGCTGGAGTGAAGATTCCGATGGTGAGCAACGCAGCACAGAGGAGGGAGAGCATCTTTCGTTTCATGTTATGGTAAATCCTTTCAATTATGTATTTAAATTTTTAATTTTTATATTATCTTGATGAAAAAATTTTACCACCAAAATGAACCGACAAATATGTCATTTATATTTCAAATAAAGGAAAACAAATTCTAACTTACTTCCCTCATTTTTCCTAAAGGCAAAAAAACATACACAGCCGATCGGCTGTGTATGTCTGTTACTCTTGATTCTCTTCTTCTTCCTCTAAATCTTTAATCAACTGCTTCATTTCTTCAATTTCACGACGCTGCGCCTTGATGATTTCTTCCGACAGTTCTTTGACGCGCGGGTCTTCGATTTCAGCGCGCTCACTCGTCAAGATGGCAATCGAGTGGTGCGGGATCATCGCTTTCATCCAACTGACGTCATCGACCGTCGTCTGACTACGTACGAGCCAGAGCGAGGCACTGAAGACGAGGGCACTGACCCCTAGAATGATAAAGTTGAGGGTTTTATTCTTATACATCCCCCACATAAAGAGAAGCATGACGAATGCCATGACCGATCCCATGATGAGTGCCATATACAACCTCGTCTGACTAAAGAAGATATGATTGATTTGAAAGACGTTCAAATACATGAGCCAATACATAATAAATGTAGAGACCACAATCATGATTCCAAATTTACCGTACGATTTCATCTCGTTCACCCTTTCTTGTTATGCATGTAGAAGTACTTTTACCTACTTGTGCTGCACTCAAACCTGCATGTCTTTTAGCCATGGCACGTTCTTGACACTTTTCACTTCTTTTTCACAAACGTCGGGTAGACTAATGAAATTGAGATTCTGCAAGGAAGGGGAACGACAATGCAAGAGCTGACATTGCGTGACGTATTGGCAACACTAGATTCTGTGTTATCTTGGTCGTATCTCGACCGTCCAGAAGAGATGGCGATTCACGGGGTCGGGGCGACACCAGAAAAAATAAAAAAAATGTTTTTATATGTATGCAAACGTCCGATCAATGAACGTGGTGTCGATTTAGTGAAGGCCGCCATTCGTAACGGCGCAGTGGCCATCGTCACAGATCGACCGATTGATGCGAGAGTACCGGTCATTTACTGTCGAGACATCTCACGCGCATGTGAACAACTGCAGGCTCTTTTTGGCACAGAAGGAAATCACGCGAAGCACGCGGAACGATAAAGAGGAAGGAGGGATTGTAAGATGACGATCCTCATTGTAGATGACGAAGAAAAAATGAGACATTTGATTCGTCTGTTTCTTGAAAGTGACGGGTACACGTGCATCGAGGCGAGTAATGCCCGCTCGGCACTCGACAAAATCGAAGAACGCCCGGACCTCGTCCTTTTAGATATTATGATGCCAGAAGTAGATGGCATCTCGCTTTGTAGACAGTTAAAGACGATAGACCCGTCATTACCCGTCGTCTTGTTGACGGCACGTTCAGACAACGAGACGACCATCCGAGGATTAGATGCCGGAGCAGACGACTACGTGACGAAACCATTCGACGGAAACGTCCTCCTCGCTCGAATTCGTGCCGTCTTACGACGGACCCGCGTCGTCAATATCCAATACGGTCCGCTACGATATGACGAAGAGAGCGGACGGATCCTCTATGAGGAACAAGAAATCGTCCTCACGCCGAAAGCAACGGCCATCCTGAAACTGTTCCTTCAACATCCAAATCGCCTGTTTAACCGTTTGGATTTATATGACCTCGTCTGGCCATACTCTGCCGAATCCGACCCACGTACGGTTGATGCACATATTCGTATGATTCGAGAAAAGTTAGGGGATGCCGGCTTTCCAATCGACGACTATTTGAAGACCGTTTGGGGACGTGGTTATCGATGGACCGAGGAGCGTTCCGGATGAAGCGGAGTCGCGATAGCCTCCCGTTTCGCATCAGCCTCGTCTTCCTCTTATCGACGTTGTTGATTGAAGGCGTGTTATTCCTTCTCCTTTATCACACGTTACTCGGAGAGCGCGTTGTAGAAGAAATCGATCGTCTCGAGTCGAGGGCAGAGAGCCATGCGAACGTGTTGGCGATGAACTTTTCAGAGGAGACAATCGGTCATGTCGCCACGATGGAAAGTGAGACCGACACGAAAGTCGCCATCACAAACTCTGCACATGACCTCCTACAGGCTTCCCGTTCCTTCCCTCAAGTCTTAGTCGATACTGTCGATACGAAACAGCGCATCGGACCTTTCGATGACACGACTATTTTAGAGGACGATTGGGAGAATGAGCCGTACTTGAGCGTTCGTACGCCAATCGTGGATGATACCGGCACTCAATATGGATATGTCTATATGTTTTTACCGACTGAAATCATTCATGGAATCAGTCACCGCCTTCAGTTGCGATTTTTATATATCACGGCCATCGCACTCGTGACGACGATCTTGACCTTCATTCTCCTAAGCCGTCTCATTTCAAAACCGATCGAGTCATTGAGACGGGCGACGGAGAACGTCCTCACGAACCCGGACGATTTACAGTTACCGACGAATCGAGTGGATGAAATCGGAGAATTGGCACGTTCGATTGAATCGATGTCGGTTGAATTATCTCGACTGCGACGTGAGCGACATCAGTTTTTATCCGATCTCTCGCATGAAATCAAGACCCCCCTCACCTATTTGAGAGGATATGCCGAAATCGCTTCGAAAGACAGCACTCCAGAACCGCTTCGGCAACAGTCGATTCAAACGATTTTAGATGAGAGCCGCTCGCTCACGGAACTCGTCGAAAATGCGTTTCAATTGGCACAGCTCGATGAAAACACGTTCTTGTTGCATCGAGAAGAAGTGACCGTCACGACGTTTTGTGCGGACTTACGTCGAATGCTCGATACGATGTTCCGAATGACGACGATTCGCTTCGATGCTGCACCGAACGCGGGACAACAAGACATCGCTCTTACATTGGATCGGCACCGGATGCTCCAAGTCTTCCGCTCCATTGCCCATAATGCGATTGAACATAGTGAGGCCACACATGTCTCCCTGCTCTCAAACGTCACGGACACTCACCTGATCCTGACCATTACAGACGACGGGAAAGGCATTCCTGAAGAAGATTTACCGCACATTTTTGACCGCCTGTATCGTGTGGAAAAATCACGGTCCCGACAGACCGGTGGCAGTGGACTCGGACTCGCCATCGCTGACCAAATCGTCAACCGTCACGGCGGAGAATTGACAGTCACCTCTGACGCATCGGGCACTTCTTTCACCGTCATGCTTCCACTCGACAAAAAGACGCCTATCCTTTAATGGAAAGGCGTCTTTTGATCAGTTGAGCTCACCTTTGTTGAGGCGCATCTCCCATTCCCCGTCTGTAAACTCATATACGCTGTTATCCGATGTGACAAGCAACATGCGCTCCTCTTTGACTGCCAATTCGATTGGCACAGCGTCCGCTTGAAGCTCTGGAAGATTGAACGTCTCTGTCGACTCATCGTCTAAGTTGAAACGAACCCCTTCGAAAGAACCATCTGTCTGTCTTACGTAGGCCAACTGCCCCTCATCTGCTCCGACCGTGACAACCTGTTCTGCTTCAACAAGTGGCTCGAACGAATCTCCAGAGTCATTCGAAACGAGGATGCCGGACGGTCCATAGAAGAAGACGCGCTCCGCATCCGTCGCATCGGCGACGATTCCTGCCACTTGCGCCTCCTCTATTCCTTGTACCTGCATCGGTTCAAATGAGCTCCCACCATCGATGGAACGATAAAATCCCGGCTCTAGCTCCGAGGTCGCTTCTTCCAAATAAACGTAGAGTGTACCCGTGGCATAACCGGCGCTCATATAGTGAAAATCTGCCTCGCCTTCAAGCGACCGACTCTCGAGTACCGCCCCATGATTTTTTCCATGCATGACCCCAAGTGGATTTTTGAAATCTGTCCGACGATCGGGGTGACCGCTTGCGTAAAATCCATCCTCGACGACTTCAAACCCCATATAGTCATGGCGATTTGTCGGAAGCGTGTACCAACCGTCTTCTCGATATTCCATCAACCCAGCATGTGTTGCGATGACAGGACGTTCGTCATCTTGCCAAAATCCTGCCCCGTGGATATGGGAGACCATCTCATCCCCCTCGACGCGTTGCCATGCATCTGTCGTTGCGCTCTCTGATTGATTAGTGTCTGACGGTGCCTCTTCCGCTCCACAAGCTGATAAAAGCAGTGGCGTCAGGGCTAGTGACAACATTAGCGTTCGTTTCATCTCGATCCCTCCATCATTAGCATCCCATCTAGCATACATGCTAAAAATGAAAAACTTGTTAAATCTTCAAAAGTCGGGCGTTGATAGCGACAATGACTGTGCTCAAGCTCATCAAGACCGCACCGATGGCTGGTGACAGGATAATGCCAATTGGCGCCAACACGCCTGCAGCGAGTGGGATGGCGACGATGTTGTAACCAGCGGCCCACCACAAGTTTTGTATCATTTTTCGATACGTGTTTTGTGAAAGTTCCAATATCGATAAGACATCTTTCGGATTACTGCGGACGAGGACGATGTCTGCCGTCTCGACGGCAACGTCCGTCCCGCTTCCGATGGCGATACCCACATCCGCTTGTGCCAGTGCCGGGGCATCATTGATTCCGTCTCCGACCATCGCTACTTTACTCCCATCTTTCTGGACGTCCTTCACTTGGTTCGCCTTGTCGTCCGGCAATACTTCGGCATACACGTCATCGATGCCCAGCTGACCTGCGACCCAATGTGCGACCTTCTCATTGTCCCCCGTCAACATGATGGAACGGACACCTTTTTCACGAAGGGCCTCGACGGTCTCCTTCGCCTCTTCCCGTACTAGATCGGCCATTGCGATCATCCCGACCCATTCTCCGTCTTTCAAGACAAAGACGACGGTCTTTCCTTCTTCGGAAAGTCGTGCGAACGTCTCTTCATCGATTTGAATGTGTTGTTCACGGATATGACGTGGACTGACGACTTGAACATGCGCTCCGTCGACCGTCCCTTCTAATCCGACACCCGTCATCGAACCGAAGTTGTCGACAGTCGACAGCTTCAATTCCCGTTTCTCGGCTTCTCGCAAAATTCCTTGAGCAAGCGGATGTTGCGACTCCCGTTCGACAGCTCCAGCTAATCGCAATACATCTTCTTCTGTGAAAGATGAGCTCGCTTGTACGTCCGTGACGCCGAAGTTGCCTTCCGTCAACGTACCCGTCTTATCAAAGATGACCGCATCGAGGCGACGCGCTTCTTCAAATTGAGTCCGATTTCGGATGAGGAGACCTTGTTTCGCCGATAGCGCTGTCGAGACGGCAACGACGAGCGGTGTCGCCAGTCCGAGTGCATGGGGACATGAAATGACCATGACCGTCACCATCCGTTCGACCGCCGTCCCGACCGAGTAACCGAGCATGAACCAGATGGTGAACGTGATGACCCCAGCGGCAATCGCGATGTAAAACAAATATTTCGCCGCACGGTTCGCTAGGTTTTGAGCCCGTGATTTCGATTTTTGTGCCTCGCTCACCAATTCGATGACTTTTGACAAGTACGTGCTTTCTCCCGTACCAATCGTTTCAATCGTCAAACTCCCTTCTTGGTTGATTGAGCCCGCAATGACATCTTCGCCTTCTGTCTTTTCGACCGGGACCGATTCGCCGGTCAACATCGACTCGTCGATCGTCGTTCGTCCTTTGATGATTTTCCCATCCACGGGTACCTGTTCCCCCGGTTTGACGAGGATTCGGTCTCCTTCCTTCAGTTCAGAGATCGGGACGTCTTCCGTTTCTTCCCCATTGATGCGATGCGCCTCGTTCGGGAGCAGTTGCACGAGTTGTTCTAATGCATTTGACGCCCCCATGACAGAGCGCATCTCAATCCAATGTCCGAGTAGCATGATCACAATCAGTGAAGCGAGTTCCCAAAAGAAGTCATGTCCGCTTCCATATCCAAAGACGACAGCTGCGCTATAAAAATAAGCGACGCTGATCGCCAAGCCAATGAGCATCATCATGCCCGGGCTACGATCCCGCAGCTCCTCTACACTCCCTTTCAAGAATGGCCATCCTCCGTATACATACACAATCGTCGCCAACACAAATAAGATGGTCTTTTCAAGCGGAAAATCGAGTTCGAACCGTAGCCATTCTTGAATCATGTCCGACAATAATAAAATCGGGATCATCAGACCGAGCGATACGAAAAAGCGTCGTTTGAAATCGTCAATCATATGCTCGTGTCCGTGTCCGCCATGATGAGAATCGTGACTCTCCTCATGATGTTCATGGTGTTGATTGTGTTCATGTTCCATCATTTATCCTCTCCTTTACACGGATTGTATACCCCTATGCGGTATACAACTAAACGGATTTGGACTTTCATGTTTCTTTCACAATTAGGTGGTACAACAAAGTGAGGACTGAACAATGAAGGAGTGTTATCAGATGAAATCAAAAGGAATGTGGTTCCTGTTGACGGGGATTTTGATTGGGGTCATCCTCGTCTTACTAGTCGTCCTCTTCAACGGGACATGGAACCATAACAACAATATGGATCAAGATCATATGATGGGAAATGATTCGTCGACCGGGCAAATGAGTGACCACATGATGGGGAATAACGGAATGGATGGCAATAGCGGACCGATGGGACACGGTGCGACCCAAGATCTCCAAGCATCGGATGAACCGGAACAGCCGCTTCCGATTCCGACTGCCTTACAGCCAGACCGCGTCACGGAAGATACTGTCTACTACACGGTAGAAGCGACTGAAGGCATGTCTCAATTTTTCCAAGATGGAAAGAAAACGGAGACGCTCGGATATAACGGAGACTTGCTCGGACCGATGCTCGAGCTCCCAAAAGGAAAGACGGTTGTGATTGATACCATCAACCGATTGGATGAACCCACAACGTTTCATTGGCACGGTCTCGTCATTCCTTCCGACATGGACGGGGGACCGCATCAAGCTGTAGCAGCGGGTGAACGTGCACAAGTTCGACTCGATATCGACCAAGAACCGAGTACGCTTTGGTTTCACCCCCATCCGATGGGATCGACAGCTGAACAAGTTTACAAAGGGCTCGCCGGTCTTCTTTATGTGACCGACGATGCTCAGACTGGTCTCCCGAATGACTACGGTGTCGACGACATCCCGCTTATCGTACAGGATCGACTCTTCACAAAAGATGGTGAACTTGACTACGATGCCCATATGAATGTCGACGGGACGACGGGCGATACGATTCTTGCGAACGGAGCCATCAACACTACGTTTGATGTTCAGACTGAGACGCTCCGTGTTCGGCTCGTCAACGGTTCGAACGCACGTGATTTCGACTTCACGCTATCAAACGGGGAGGTTATGACGCAAATCGCAGGAGACGGCGGTCCGCTAGAGCGTCCGGTCGAGATGAAGACCATCTCGTTGACACCAGGCGAACGGGCCGAGGTGCTGATTGATTTTTCACAAGTAGAAGATGACGTGGCCTTAGAAGCGGACGGGGTAACGTTCACCACGTTTCGTGTCGGTGAACTTGACAAGGCATCCATCGATATTCCGACGACCGAAACGATAGAGCGCTCGACAGATGAGAAAGCAGATCGCCGACTCACGCTGTTTGGAATGGGGAATATGGTGTCGATCAACGGAAAAACGTATGACCCGGAACGTATCGATATCGAAGCGAAACGCGGAGACACCGAAGTGTGGGAGATTGAAAATAAACCTGACATGATGGGTGGGATGACGCATCCTTTCCACATTCACGGCGTCCAGTTCCGAATCATCAGTCGGGACGGCAACCCACCAACCGATCATGAGAAAGGTTGGAAAGACACGGTCGCTGTTGCTCCTGATGAACGGGTGAAAATTGAACTTACCTTCACCGAAACCGGCACGTTCATGTATCATTGTCACATCCTCGAGCATGAAGAGAACGGGATGATGGGACAATTAAAAGTGACTGAATAAATCACACCTCTCCGTTCACGCAGCGGAGAGGTGTTTTGCACGCCCGTCCCAATTCCGTTCCATTTCTGTTAGGACTATTGCCCGTATAGGGATTCCTGCTCGGATGTCGTATACTTGTTGTGAATGAATGTACAAATGTTTGCGAGGAGGTAATTGGATGCATCGATTTCGAAGGGTAAGGCAAAAACAATCCGCTCGTCAAAAACAGAAGCGCCATACGTTCTCCATCGCTTCGATTGTAGAAGAAGTGCAAGATGCGATGTGTTATATCGACTTTTCGAAACATCGTCTCTATACAAATGACCTCCTTCATCACTGGTGCCCTTCGATGACGACCCAATCGTTCACCTCGATGGAAGCATTGACTCGATTTCTGTATACGACGTTCGAAGAGCACGGTGCCGACATGGCGCAAGTCACCTATTTGATCCAAGAATTGCTTGAGTGCGAGACAGAGAAATGGCCAAGCATGACGTCACGCCGAATTCAATTCGATGACCGGACGCTACACTTGATCTTCAATTTTACCCGGACACCTCGGGGCGTCTTCATCATGTGGCGTGATCAGACGGAAGCCGTCCGCTTTGAAGAACGAAAAGATGCATTTCTCGCCGAGTTGTCTCATGACTTCCGTACCCCGTTGACCGCAATCCATGGATTTACCGAATTGTTGATGGCGCGTCATGAAGGTTCCGAGAAGTCGTATCACATGTTGGAACAAGTGAAACAAGAGTCGGAGCGGCTGGAGCGACTCGTCGATAATTTTTTAGACTACCAAAAAGAAAGCTATTCGGCCGAACAATTGAATGTCTCAACGTTTGCGCTTCGTCCCCTGTTAGAGGAAGTTATGGCGAGTTATCAATCGACTTCGCCGCTTCACACGGTGACGTTTGAGACGAATGACGTATGGATTCAAGCAGATTCAGAAAAGTTACGGCAATTGCTCCATAACTTGATCGGCAATGCCATCAAATATTCTCCCGACGGTGGTACGGTCCATACACATGTCGAGGAATGTGACGGTACGGTCATCTTGTCCGTATCAGACAACGGTATCGGCATTCCGGAAGATGCGCTTCCGTATGTGTTTGATGAGTACTATCGCGTCGACTCGATCGCCCATCAATCGATTAAAGGTACAGGACTCGGTCTACGGATTTGCAAACGAATCGCTGAAGCCCATGGTTGGGTCATCCATGCGGATTCCGTTTACGGCGAGGGAACGACCTTCACCATTGAGCTTCATACAAGACATACTTGTCCTTTGCCACGAACATCCTTACCAATCACGTCCGACTGATTCGATCAGTCGGACGTTTTTTCATTTCGTGATGTAAAGCGATTCAATTTCGGGAATAGAGAATTGATGAAGAGAGGAGGAACTCAAGATGAAACAACGTGGATACTTATCCATCCCGGTCGCCGTCGTGTTCGCCGTCGTTTTTGGTCTCACCCTCGATAACTGGTGGCTCGGGATTGGTATCGGCATCGCTATGTTCTTTGCGTTTCGGGGAACGAAGAAAAAAGCGTGAAGACCACCTATTTGATGGTCTTCTTATAGATTCTTGCTTCATACGGTCGCAACTGATTGGTCTCATTGTCTAGATTTTGTAAGACGAGATTATAACACGCTGTCGATACGGGTATAGGGTGAGAATCATCCGAATGATTGAGAATGATCAAAAATTGTTCTTCTCTCAGAGAACGCTCATATACATGCAACGTTTCATCATTTGGAAGCAAGTCTTTAAACTCACCATACACAAGTGCTTCATTTGATTTCCTTAATTGAATCAAACGTTGATAGTAACGAAACACTGAATCTTCGCGTTGCAAGTCCATTTCTACATTCAACTCAACGTAATTTTTATTTACACTCATCCAAGGTATCCCTTGTGTAAATCCAGCTTCTTTTTTGTTATTCCACTGCATTGGCGTCCGCGAGTTATCTCGACTTAATAGTTGCAAGCTGGTCAATACGTCATTTTCATTCCGTCCTTTATTCACTTCTTCTGCATACCGGTTTTTCATCGCTATATCTTGATAATCTTCAATCGAATCAAACGTGACACCAGTCATCCCTATTTCTTCACCTTGATAAATATAAGGTATTCCGGGCAATGTATGCGTCAAGGTTGCCAATAGCTTTGCCGATGCAACACGATGTTCCCCATCATTCCCATATCGAGTAACCTGACGCGTGTGGTCGTGATTGTTTAAAAATTGTGAGTTCCAGCCTTTCCCTTTCAACCCTTCATACCAATCGCGCTGAATTTCTTTGAAGCGAAGCATATCCCAAGTCGGCATCTCATCGGCGATTTGGAAATGAAACAACGTATTTAGCTCATGACGTTCCTCGTCTACATAGAGTGCGCCTTCTTTCGGTGTTACGAACGGTATCTCACCGACCGTCATGCAATCGTAGTGCCGCAGTACCTCCTCATGCATTTCTTGAAGGTACTCATGAATCCCGGGATTATTAGCTAAGTAACTCAAATTATATGGATCTTCGACATCAGATAAGTCTTTTCGCTTTGCGAGAAGATTGATGACATCCATTCGAAATCCGTCAATACCTTTATCGAGCCAAAACCGCATCATCTTATAGATTTCATGACGCAATTCTTCATTCTCCCAATTGAGGTCGGGTTGTTCGACGGCGAATGAATGGTAATAATACTGACCGCTGTGCTTATCCCATTCCCAACAAGACGGCTCAAAATATGATCGCCAATTGTTTGGCGCTTTTCCTTGCACTGGATCATGCCAAATATAGTAATCTCGCTTTGGTGAGTCTTTGCCCTTCTTTGATTCCAAGAACCACTGATGTTGATTCGAAGTATGGTTAACGACAAGATCCAGAATGATTTTCAGACCGAGTGCGTGTGCCTCTGTCAACAAACGTTCAAAATCCGCCATCGTTCCTGCTCGATCCATGACACCATAATAGTCGGCAATGTCATATCCATTGTCCTTATCCGGTGACACATAGAACGGATTGAGCCAGACAACATCCGCCCCAAGTTCTTTAATGTACGGTAACTTTTGACGCACACCTTCTAAATCACCATATCCATCTCCGTCTGTATCGAAAAAGCTTCGCCAATACACTTGATATACGACGGCCTCTTTCCACCAAGTCTGTTTCATTCAAACTCCCCCTCGTTAAAAATGCCTCGAGTGCAAACACTCGAGGCTTCATTTTTAAATTCGAACTAATAGCTTCTCTAGTGTGAGTTGCGTTGTGTCTTCGAAGACAACATCTGCCTCAGTCAAGACATGTGGGTCGCCAATTCCGACGGCAAACATACCTGCCTCATGGATGGCCGTGATTCCTGCAACTGCATCCTCAATACCGACACATTCTTTCGGATCGACTCGTAGCGCTTCAGCAGCTTTAAGAAATACTTCAGGATGTGGTTTTGAATGTATTACAGTTGCCGCATCAACAATATGGTCGAACACTTCAAGCAATCCAAGTTGGCTCGTCACCATCTGAGCATTTTTCGATGCTGACGCCATTCCGATTTTGTAACCTGCTTCTTTTAGCTCTTTCAAGAACATTTCAATGCCTGGCAAGATATCTGCAGCCGTAATTTTTGAAATAAGTGATACATAGTGTTCATTCTTCTTTGTCGCAAGTAGCTCCTTCTCTTCAGCAGAAAAGTCATTCTCACGGCCGCCAAGTCGTAAGATTCGTTCCAATGATTCAGTTCGACTCACACCTTTGAGTGTCTCATTGAATGCTCGATCAAACGGAATCCCCAAATCTTCTCCGAGCGCTTTCCATGCTAAGTAATGATATTCGGCACTGTCGGTGATGACACCGTCTAGATCAAAAATAAAAGCTTTCATTTTCATTCTCCTTATTTATCTCCACCAATTCGTAAACCTTGCATGAAGTACTTATTCAGCATGATGTACAAAATGATGATTGGAATGATACTGACGACAGAAGCCGCCATGATGTAGTTCCACTGCGTGGCATTCTGACTTTGAAATGACTGAAGCCCGAGCGTAAGCGTATACTTTTCGGGTGATGTGATGTAAAGGAGCGGTTTTAAGAACTCGTTCCAGAACCCGAGGAACACGAAGACGGCCTGCGTTGCAACCGATGCACGCGCCATTGGGAAGACAATACGCCAAAACGTTTGGAATCGATTTAGTCCGTCTACTTGTGCAGCTTCTTCTACTTCGCGTGGGAAGTTGATAAAGAACTGTCTCATCAAGAAGATGTAGGAGAAGTTGATGGCTCCGGGAATGATCAACGCAGAGTATGTGTCGAGAATTCCAAGCGAACGCATGATCAAGTAGTTCGGAATGAGCAAGATTTGTCCCGGTACCATCATGACAGCCAAGATCAACAGGAATAAATAGTTACGTCCCGGAAACCGAAGACGTGCAAGCGAATAACCAGCCATTGTGTTAAAAATGACGTTCACAATGGTTCCTAGTGTTGCAATTAAAAAGGAGTTCATAATCCAACGTGGAAAAAGCGGATCTTCCGTAAAGATATGTTCAAAGTTTGCGAGCGTTGGATTCTCTGGCCAAAGTGTAAGCCCCCCAGCTACAATCTCGCTATACGGTTTGAACGATGCGAGCACTGCCCATAGGAATGGATACAGTGTGACGAGCGCGTAAGAGACGAGGATGACATACATGACAATACGCGGCCATTTTTTCTTTTTCATATCCATTCCTCCTTAATAGTTCGATTCTTCTTTATTCAACTTACGAGCAATCATCGAAACCGTGAAGATGATGATTGTCAAAATAATTGCCAGTGCTGACGCATATCCCATCGTTCCAATGGTCTTAAACGCATACTGATAAATGATGAGCGAGAATGTAAGTGTGGCGTTGTTCGGCCCACCGGTTCCACCTGAGATGATATATGCTTGGTCAAATAATTGGAAACAACCGATGATGCCCATCAACAGGACATAGTTCGTTACAGGAGTAAGGTTGGGAACTGTAATTTTCATCAGTTTTTGCCACGCATTTGCCCCATCAAGTGAAGCCGCCTCGTAAAGCGAAGACGGGATATCCTGTAGCCCTGCTAAATAGATTGTCATGAAGAATGGGACAGTAGACCAAATATTCATGACCATTATGGTCGTGAGGGCAAAATCGGTCTCGTTGATGAAGTTGATTGGTGCATCTAACAATCCCAAACTGACGAGAACATTGTTGATTGGTCCATTTAAACTGAACAAAAACATGAAAATCATGGTGAGTGCTGAACTTGAAGTAAGCGTCGGCAAGAAATAAATAGTCCGGAATGTATTTTGAAAACGAATCCCGGAATTTAAGACAGCCGCCATGAGAAGTGCAATTGCCGTTTGAATCGGTACAACAAAAAGAGCATAACGGAACGTATTTTTTAAAGCCGTCCAGACCCGATCATCGTTCCATGCGTTGATGTAATTTTCAAAGCCAACCCATTGGAAATCGATGCCGCCGAACAAATTCACGCGTGTAAATGATAAGAAAAGTGAATACGCAATCGGAAGCAACGTGAACGTCACTAAAATGATGATTGTCGGCAGCATAAATGTCATGCCTTGTACAGCTTCACGGCGATCACGTTCACTACCTTTCTTTTTTTTAGGTGGTGGTGCCTGTGACGCTGTATCCGTACGCCGGTTGATTTCGAGCTGTGTGCCCATATAATCGATCCTTCCTTCCCGAACAAAACGAGGCCCGCGCGATTACGCGAGCCCAATTGTTTCTTTATTTCAATTGCGTCTCGATATCTTTATTCGCAGTTTCTTCTGCTTTTTTCATCGCTTCTTCGAGTGTCATATCACCTTTCAAAGCAGCAGGTAACAAGTTGTTGTATTCACGAGCAATAATTGAAAGAGAATCGCCTTTTTGCCAAGGTGTCGCATAAGCTCCGGCTGCAACGAACGGTGCTTTCAATTCATCATCTTGAAGATTAAGTTCTTCGGCGATTGATTTGAGCGACGGGAGAACACCCGCTCCTTCAGACCAAATCTTCATCCCGTCTTTCGAAGTCGCGTAATTGATAAATTCCCAACCTGCCGCTTTTTCTTCCGAATCGCTATTGAGCGAATAAGAGACTGTGAACATCATCGAACCACTGTTGCCGTCAATTGTAGGAACTTCTTTCGTCCCCATTTCAACGTTCGGGAAGTTTTGTTCGATATGCGAGATTGCCCAGTTACCTTCAATCATGATTGCCGCTTTTTCAGCTCCAAATGAATCGCCTGCCCATCCTTGCCCTAAATCAGCAGGTCGTTGAACAAGTTTATCTTGATAGGCATCCACAAGTGGTTGCAATGCTTCAATTTGATCCTGTTGTGACAATACCGCCATTCCATTTTCATCAACGATATCCGTTCCACCTGATTGTAGGACGAACATATGACGCGCGAGTTCAGATGTGGTAATTGCTGGTGTCACACCAGATGGGAGCTTTTCTTGTAACTCTCCTAAAAATTCAGGAAGCTGCCCCATCTCTGTCGGGATATCATCTGCTGTGAAACCAGCATCTTCAATCAACTTTTTGTTGTAGTAAAGTCCGAGAGTGGAATAATCTTTTGGAAGACCGAATAATTGATCGTCAGATTTAAAAGCATTAATGGCTGGTTCATAAAAGTCGCCTAAATCTTTTTCTGCTTGTTCGATATATTGATCAAGTGGTTCGAGTACACCTTGTTTAGAAAGTTCAGGTGCTAAAAAAGCATCTACATAAAACACATCTGGTGCCGTTCCACCGACGAGGTCAGTTTGGAGCTGTGTTTGATAATCATTGTAGACTTTCTTTTTAACTTTGATTCCAGTCTCTTCAGTGAAAGCTGCTAACAATTCATCGAATGCTTTTACTTCAGCATCTGTTCCTTTCCATGTCCCTACCGTGATTTCTTTACCTTCAAGTTCAGATGGATCTGAAGCGACTTGCGCCTTCTCTTCACCACCACAAGCTGCAGTAAAGACAAGTCCTGATAGCATAACAATCGATAATGGCTTAGATACTTTTTTATTCATCAATCATTTCCTCCTTAAGTGTAATGTCGACCAAATTAAAGTAACCGCTTTCAACTCACAACTAGATTTTATACCCGAAACGTTTCGGAAATCAAGAACTTTTTTAAAACCCTTAAAAAATGCTTTCAATTCAAGGTTTACAAGATATTCATATACAGACTAAACTAGATGTACCTATAAATTTTACTTAATTTACTCACAACGTTTTCATAAAGGAGTATTGTATGATGGCCACATTAAAAGACGTTTCTAAAGCATCCGGTTTTTCCATCACAACTGTATCTCGAGCCTTAAACGGCTACGATGATGTAAACAAAGAGACACGGGACAAGATTTTAAATGTCGCTAAAGAACTTGGTTATAGCCCGAACATTTTGGCACGCAGTTTGGTCAAAAAGCAATCCAAGACAATCGGCTTTCTCGTCACTGATTTAAAACGCGAGAGTATTAAAGATAACTTTATGTTCGAGACTTTATGCGGTGTATCAGATGAATTGTCTGACCTTGATTACGAGTTCGTTCTTTTATCGACTACGACCTCAAAGCAAAAAAATAAAACGTACAGTCAAATGTGCGCAGAACGTCAACTAGACGGGGTTGTTATTCAAGGACTAAAACGAGACGACCCCTACTTACTCGAGGCAATCGAAAGCACAGTACCTTGCGTACTGGTCGACATTCCTGTCGAAGGGATCAATACAGGTTATGTGACCTCAAATCAGCTCGAGAGCGCTAAACAAGCCGTTCGTTATCTCATCCGACTCGGACACCGACATATTGCATTTATGAACGGAGCACCACACGCCTATGTTTCGACTGTACGATATGATGCCTATCGACAAGTGCTACACGATCACGAAATCGACTTCCAAGAAGAATATGTGTTAAACGGAGATTTTGAAGAACTCGCCTCAAAAGATGCAGCACTTCCTTTTTTGTTGAATCACCCTGAAGTGACAGCGTTTTTCTGTGCATCCGATGTCATGGCACTTGGCGTTCTCCAGGCAACGAGAGAACTCGGCTTAAACGTTCCAGAAGATCTATCAATCATCGGATTTGACAATATCTTATTGTCTCAGTACGTATCCCCACCGTTAACCACTGTTGGACAACAACCTTATGAAATGGGGCGAAAAGCCGCATCGATGATTGTCAATATTGTAGAAGGTCAGGATGTGCCCCATGAAGCTTTCGTCAATAATCAGTTAATCCTGCGAGAATCGGTCACAAAAAATCGGCGATGATTAGTCATCGCCGATTTTTCGTATCGTCATAAATGCAAAGATACCGACAGTCGCCCAATATAAAACAGAGAGCATAGACACATTGATTGGCAATAATTCAATAACTGAACGCACAATCAAAGGTGCTGTGATGCCATAAGCTGTAATGGTCCATGCCTCTTTATAACGAATCGGTACAAAGCGTCGAAACCCGAGACCTGCTAGAGCCAGAAGGGAAATTAACAGAAAATGCAAAACCAAATCAAACATAGTAGCCCCGTACACGTAAATGGGATAGAACCAGTTCAATTCTTTTAATAAAACGTCTAAATCACGTTCTGCCACGTCTGACCGTCCCACAAAATCAAGCAACGTCTGATAACTTTCCAAATCTGTCTCGACTCCGCTTCGCTTGAATGCCCAACCAGATTCCATAAGGACTAGCGTTTGGCGTGCATCCGTTTTCTGTTCCTCTCCCACCATTACAGACAAATCGAGAACAGGAACATCAAACGTAAAAGACTGCTCATACCGAAGACCATCCTCCGTTATCTGAAATGAAGGCAAGTTTTCCTCAACCACCTCAGGTTGTCCCATCCATTTCACTCCATATACGAGTGCATTGGCGAATAGGACCGCAATCGCTACATAAAAAATTGATTTCCAAATCGATTGTGATCTCCACGTTTTCACTTTCTCGAATTGAAAGCCTAAACTAGCAATCATTTGTTCCATGTTAGTCCTCTTTTCTAAAACGTTTCTGCCACCATTTAATCACGTTCTTCAAACAATTGAAAGAAAATATAGCAAAATCGCTATTGAATATCCGAAACGTTTCGGATAGAATGGTGACGAATCAAGAAAGCGCTTTATCATACAGGAGGTTATATGGTGATGAATACATTGATGAACTATACGACTGGCAGAGAAGATTTACAGCATTGGCTCGTATCTGAAGACGGGTTTCGCCCGGAATGGCTCGGGAAAGGTGAATCGGTATTTTCTCTTGGAAATGGCTACATGGGGTTACGTTCTGTCACAGAAGAACATTATGCGAATGAAACACGCAACTTGTTCGTGGCCGGGACATTCAATAAGTTCGCTGAGAATGAAGTGACCGAACTTCCGAATGCAGCAGACCTTTTATGGATGGAGTTCAAATTAGACGGTGTACGTTTTGATTTGACACAGGGAAATATCCTTTCTTATCGCCGTACGCTTAATTTGAAAGAAGCTGAACTCGTACGTAACATCACATGGCAAAGTCCGAATGGAAATGTTTACGACCTTACTTTCCGACGCTTCGTCTCAATGGATAATCTGCACGTAATTGCTCAACGAGTGACCATAACGCCGAAACAAAACAGTGTTCTCTCACTTACTTCAGGTATTAATGGACAAACGACAAACAGTGGTGTCCAGCACTTCTTAGAAGGGAACAAACGACTTTATGACGGACGTTTTATGCAACAGATCCAAACGACGACTGAATCTGGCATCGATTTTGTCTTCCATAGCGTCCATCGTTTTTACCAACGTGAATCAATGAATCCGACATCCATTATCAAAATGGATCGCCGTCAAATTTTCTTTGACTATTCGGATATTGAGATTCCAGCGAATGAAGTATTTACGATTGAAAAATACTCGACCGTCTTCACTTCTCGTGATCACGAAGTGACAGTCGATTCGACAGAAGAACTCGCAGATCTTGCGTTGGATGTCACACGTAAAATCGAATCGGAAGGGTATGATCACTTGCTCGACAGACACGTTCAAGCATGGGATGAGCTTGTTTGGTCACGAACGCCAATCACTATAAAATCAAAAGATATGTTCGACCAGCTAGCAATCCGATTTGCTCAATACCATCTTGCAGTCATGACACCGAAGCATGATAATCGGATGAACATTGGAGCAAAAGGTTTGTCCGGCGAAGGGTATAAAGGACATACATTCTGGGATACGGAAATCTTTATCCTGCCCTACTACACGTATACGAATCCAACAATCGCTCGCAGCTTGCTCGAGTATCGTTATCTCTCGCTACCTGGGGCACATCGGAAAGCGAAAGAGAATGGATACGATGGCGCAATGTTCCCGTGGGAATCAGCATGGCTTGATGACGGTGAAGTTACACCAATCTGGGGTGCTGCAGACATTGTCACAGGTGAGGCAACAAAAATTTGGTCTGGTTTTATCGAGCAACACATTACCTCGGATGTCGCTTTTGCAGCTTGGCAATATTACCATGTCACGGGTGACCAAGAATTTATGGACAATTACGGATATGAGCTTTTAATTGACACCGCAAAATTCTGGGCGAGTCGCCTTGAGTGGAATGAAACATACGACCGTTATGAAATCAATCAAGTCGTCGGACCAGATGAATATAAAGAACACGTCAACAATAACGCATTCACGAATTATACAGCTCACTGGAACATTCAAAAAGCGATTGAGTATGTAGAATTGTTACGTATTGAAAAACCGAACCTGTTCCAACAATTGAACGAAAAGCTTGATTTGGAAACGGCCGAAACACGATTCCGCCATGTTCTTGACTTGATTTACTTGCCTCAAGTGCGCGAAGACGGAGTCTTGCCACAAGATGATACGTATTTGCAAAAACAAATCATCGATTTGAGCAAATACAAAAATCAAGAAAACGTTGGCTCCATGTTCTATGACTATAATCTAGAACAAGTCAACGAGATTCAAGTATCAAAACAAGCAGACGTGATGATTTTGATGTATTTGCTTGAAGATTTATTCTCAGCAGATGTCAAACGAGCAAACTGGGAATACTATGAACCGAAGACATTACACGACTCATCGCTCTCTCTCTCAACTCATAGTGTCCTTGCATCTGATCTCGGTAACCGCGAACTTGCCTACAGTTTATTCCGTCGGGCCTCTGAAATCGATCTGGGACCAAACATGAAAACGTCTGATGCAGGTATTCATGCGGCTTCACTTGGTGGAATTTGGCAAGCTGTCGTAAACGGTTTTGGCGGTGTACGTATGACCAGTGGAAACTTACGAATTTCTCCAATGTTGCCGGAAGCTTGGGATGAACTCACTTTCTCAATCAATTGGAAAGGTGAAACGCTCGACATTTATGCATCACATGACAAAGTTGTGCTTACACGTCGTGCACCTTCAACTGAGCCACTCACTGTCGAAATTTATGGCGAAAAACAGACTATTACGGACACATTTACAAGTGAAGTGTTATCCGTATGACGTATCGTCCTATCTACCATTTCGCGCCATCTTTTGGTTGGATGAACGATCCTAATGGTCTTTGCCAGTTCAACGGTGTCTACCATCTGTTTTATCAGTATCATCCGTTTGGCGTAAATTGGGATGATATGCATTGGGGGCATGCCACCTCAACAGATTTAATCCGTTGGGAACATAAGCCGATTGCTCTACGTCCAGGAGATGATTACGATCGAGACGGTATTTTTTCAGGTAGTGCGTTAATCAAAGACGATATGCTTCATTTGTATTACACAGGCAACACGTGGTTAGATGAAAAGCGTGAAACGTTGCGTCAAGTTCAATGTCTTGCCACATCAATAGATGGATTATCGTTTCAAAAAAGTGTACACAATCCGCTCATATCGGAAATTCCCGAACATGGAAATGCCCATGTTCGGGATCCCAAAGTGTGGGCTGACAACGATAAATTCTATATGATTCTTGGTACACGTGATGAACTGAATGGAAAAGTTGTGCTCTACGAATCAGATGATGCCCTTCACTGGAGAGAACAAGGCATCATGGCAGAGGGAACTGGGGAGCATGGATGGATGTGGGAATGTCCCGATCTTTTTACTCTGAATGGTCATGATGTATTGTTACTCTCTCCACAAGGAATGGAACCAACAGGAGATCGTTATCACAACCTACATCAATGCGGTTATTTCATAGGTAAGTTCGATGTAACTACGACACAGTTCACACATGGTTCGTTCTCCGAGTTAGATTATGGTCATGACTTTTACGCTGCACAAACCTTTCTCGATGATCAAGGTAGACGAATTTTGATTGCTTGGAACGCGATGTGGGAACAAGATTGGCCGGAGCAACGAGAAGGCTGGACGAACCAGATGACCATACCACGTGAATTAAGCATAAGGAATAATCGACTCTGGATGACTCCGATTGAAGAAATGAAATGGTTACGTCAATGTTCCTTCCCTCTCGAATCATCTTTTT
The DNA here is from genome assembly GCF_037619445.1 of Exiguobacterium sp. USCH10. Lineage (GTDB taxonomy): Bacteria > Bacillota > Bacilli > Exiguobacteriales > Exiguobacteriaceae > Exiguobacterium > Exiguobacterium aestuarii_A. Next base: position 42,145 of record NZ_JAQPZO010000015.1, read on the forward strand.
TCTCAGGAAAAGCGTTTGAGCTTGAGTTTGACGTGCAAGGCGCATTTCAATTCAGTTGCTTCCAAGGTACCGCTACACTTTCCGTCGCTAAAGGCTACATCCAACTCGTTCGAAACAAAACAGAACGAAGAATTCAGGCTAACTGTGAACGAGTTCGTCTATTCATCGATTCTTCTTCTATCGAAATTTTTGTAAATGATGGTGAGTATGTCTTTTCTAGTCGTATCTATCCAGTCAATCACACATTACAACATCACCTTACTGGCAACATTTCAAATATCATGTACCATTCCTTTGAGTCAGGAGAATGAAGCAGGTCCGAAATCAATTCGGATTTGCTTTTTTTGCATATTACGAAACATTTTATAATTGACATTATTTTGGAGACTGCTACGGTTAACGTATAGTCTATCGAAAAGGTCGTGAAGGAATGACACTCACCGTCTTGTTACTGAACGCCTGTGTTGCGTTCACCGGGTTTTACATCATCTCGAAGATTTATCATTCTACGCTCTTCCATTCACAATTTTTCCGTAGCTTTATCATCGGTCTATTGGCCGGTGCGCTCGGTCTTTTTTTGATGTACAACGCCGTCGAGGCCAACGATACGGTACGTGTGGATTTACGTCACTTACCGCTCGTCCTACTCGCGTTTTACGGTGCTCGGGCACCCTTGTTTATTGCGACACTCGTCATTGCGAGCACGCGTTTCTTGTTCGGGATGACAGAACAAGCTTTCATCGCCTTTATCGCGACGTTCATCGTCAGTATCGGGATGCTCTGGATTCATCGTTTGCTTCGTGAACGACTCTTTTTACAAAGCATCTTTTTAAACGTGTGGGCGCTATTCGTCATCTCGATTGCCGTCTACATCAATATGGGATGGAATACAGCATACGTGTCCCTCGTCTTGACCATTTGGATGGTCGGCATGCTCGTCGGTCTGCTGTCGAGTATACTCACAATCGACTTAGAAAAGACGACACGACGTGCGCTTGAATATAAACGCTCTGCTGAACGAGATCATCTGACAGGTCTGTTCAATCGTCGCGTCTGGGACCGTTACACCGCCTCGCTCGGTGAGGACGACCGCACGTACAACATCCTCGCGCTCGATATCGATCATTTCAAGCACGTGAACGATACATATGGTCACGGAAATGGCGACCTCGTTTTGCAACAGTTCGCTGACATTTTAAAGGTGGAGACTCGCGCACACGATACCGTCGCTCGGATCGGCGGCGAAGAGTTTGTCATCTTGATGTACGATTTGACGCCAGAAAAGGTGGATAAAGTGGCCAACCGGATTCGGGAACGGATTGCTACTGAAACGTTCTACTTGAACGACTTTCCACCGATTCAAATCACGACGTCCGTCGGGGTCGCCCACGGTACCTCGCTTCCAATCAAACGGATGGTCGACCTCGCAGACTCGGCGCTCTATCAGGCGAAAAATGAAGGGCGCAACCAAGTCGTCGTCTCGACGGTTGCATCACCAGAACCGATCATGACGTGAACGAACCCCGCTTCCATGGAAGCGGGGTTTTGTCTGCTTATTTTGTGAACCGTTCAACTTCATCCGTCATGATGGCTGCCACCGGCATCAGCGGCAGGTCTTTCACGTCGTTGATTGTGTAGACACGTGTCTCGAGTGCCGTCCGTCGCATCTCTTCCCATACTTTCGAACCGATAAATTCGGACTGTGCGTGAATCGCCTCGGCTCGAATCGTTTCAGCGAACGAGACGATGTCCGACTCTCCCGTGAGTGTCAAGACGGCAAGGCGTGCGTGCGGTGCCACATCCCGCATTCGAACGAGTGTCTCCCGATTGAACGAGGAGAAGACGACGCGCCCTGTCATGTGAAACTCATCGACGGCGAGCCAGGCGAGTCGTTCGATGCCCGGATACACATATTGATCTGTCTTCAATTCGACGTTCAGCGTGATGTCACTCCGTTCAATCAAGCCGAGCACTTCTTCTAGTGTCGGGATGCGTTCGTACCCGTCAATCTTCAATTGACGTAGCTCCTGGAGTGTCATGTCTTTTACCCACCCGGTTCCATCCGTCGTCCGATTGACGGTCTCGTCATGGATGACGACAAGTCGACCGTCCTTTGACAGTTGCACGTCGAGCTCGATCCCGTCCACATATGGGAGGGCCGCCTCGAACGCCGACAACGTATTTTCCGGATAATTAGCGCTATACCCACGATGTGCGTAAATCAGCATCTCACTGCCCCAAGGTGGAAGTCGTCTCTTCGGCCGCACGTTTTAATGCGTCTTCGACCGATACGCCTTGATACAAACTCTCCATCGCATTGACGACGCTCTGACGCGATTGAGGGAACGTCGAGATGAGCGCACCTTGTGTCGCTGGTGATGGTTTTGTCTCGCTGAGCTGGTCGACCGTCACTTTGAGCTGTGGATATTTCGCCCACATCTCTTCGACGACCGGTTCGTTGTATGCGTCAGGATTGATGGCAAAGTAACCTGTGTCGACATGCCACTGGGCTTGTGCTTCCGTTGAGGATACATACTTCATGAACTCCCAAGCGCCTTCTTTCGTTTCTTCGGCGATGCCGTCACCCATCCAGAGTGATGCGCCACCGATGACGACGCCTTGACGGTCTGCTTCGTTCGGTACTGGCAAATATGAGGCACCGATCTCAAAGTCTGCGCTGTCCGCTACGGTGCGGATACCGGCTGACGAGTCGAGATACATGGCGACTTTACCCGATTGGAACGCCGCACGCATATCGTCCCAGTTTTGACCGACGTTTAGGAACGTCTGCTCATCGTACATCTCTTTGATCAAATTGAACGCATTCTGCCCTTCTTCCCCATCGAACACGGCCTTCGTCGGCTCACCACTGCGTCCGTTATCGTTATCGACGTAAAGTCCACCTTGCGCGGCGACGAGCTGTTCAAAGAACCAACCATAGTTGAGCATCGTGAAGCCGGTCTGGTCGTCCGTCGTCAACTTCTTCGCTGCTGCTTTCAATTCGTCATACGTGCGCGGCGCCTTCTCCGGGTCAAGTCCCGCCTCTTTGAATGCATCTTTGTTGTAGATAAGGACAGGTGTCGACGAGTTGAACGGCATCGAGTATTGCTTGCCTTCCACTTGGTAATAGCTCAAGATGTTCTCTTCCCACACGCTCGTGTCAAAGTCCTCTTTGTCGATGAACTCTTGGACCGGTGTGATTTTATTGGAGTCGATCATATATTTCGTTCCGACCTCGAACGTCTGCATGATGGCCGGCGCGTCTTCCGAACCGGCGACCGCATTGAACTTCGTCAACGCCTCTTCGTACGTTCCTTGGAAGATTGGTTTCACTTCATAGTCGTCTTGCGACGCGTTGAATGCGTCGACCTGCGTATTGAGCGCTGTCTCCAAGTCCCCGCTCATGGCGTGCCAAAAGACGACTTCTGTCTTTCCGTCTTCTGTCGTCGCCGCGACAGGTGCCGCTTCTTCACTTCCACATGCCCCGAGCAATAACACTGAACTTGCCAACCCTGCGAATAATCCAAACTTTTTCATTTTGTCATGTCCCCCTATTATTTGATCGCGCCTTGCGTCAATCCTTCTTGTAGATGTTTTTGTCCTGCGAATAACAATAAAAGTGTCGGAATGATGATCAAGACGACCGCCGCCATGACGACGCCCCAATCCGAGGCGACCTCGTTCGACTGCATCTGTTTGATTCCGATTTGGACCGTCCGCGCCTGTTCCGTGTTCGTGACGAGAAGCGGCCATAAGTACATGTTCCAAGTCGTCAAAAAGCTATAGACCGACAATGTGACGAGCGATGTCTTCGATACTGGCAAGACAACGTTCCAGAAGAAGCGGAACCGACTGATCCCAGCAATTTGAGACGCCTCATACATCTCATATGGAATCGTCTTGAACTGTTGCCGGAGTAGAAATGTTCCGAACGCAAGTGCGAAGAACGGCACCGATAGTCCCCAGACGGTGTTGAGCCAGCCAAGTGACTGGATTGTCAAAAAGTTCGGCACCATCGTCGCTTCCCATGGGACCATCATCGTCGCGAGGAAGAGCATGAAAATGAGCCCTTTTCCTTTAAAGTCGATGAAGACGAATGCGAATGCCGCGAGGCTCGACAAGACTACCTGTCCGACCATCACGAGAAGCGCGACAATCAGACTGTTCACTAAGTAAGTCAGCATCGGGATTCGTTCGAACGCGGCGATATAGTTCTCAAATGACGGGTCGCGTGGGAGCAGATGTCCCTGGAGCACTTCCTTCCCGTCCATCAGACTGATCGAGAACGCATAGGCAATCGGGAACAGCATGACGACGGCGCTCAAGACGAGTAAGACATATACGCCTATATTCCGTAGTCTCATTGGTAATGCACCTTCCTTTCGACAAGTTTAAATTGGAGCCATGTCAACAAAAGGACGGCGATAAATAAGAGCACGGCTTGTGCACTGGCACTCCCGACGTTGTAGTTGATGAACGCGTCTTTATAGATGGCATAGACGATGACGTTCGTCGCATTCGTCGGTCCGCCTTTCGTCAACAAATCAATCTGTCCGAACGTCTGGAAGGCGTTGATGAGTGAGATGATGCCGACGAAGAAGAGCGTCGGGGACAACATCGGGATTGTGATCGCGCGTAACTGCGTCCAATAGCTCGTTCCGGCAATATCCGCACTCTCGTAGAGCGTTCGGTCGATGTTTTGCAGACCGCCGAGAAGAATCAAAAACGTGAAGCCGATATTCATCCAAACGGTCGCAATCGAAACGGATAGGAGCGCATATTGCGGGTCTAGAAGCCACTGTACGCCGCTGGCACCGATTGCTTCGAGAAACCGGTTGAAGATCCCGATTGACGGGTTATACATGAACATCCAGATGACCGACGAGGCGGCGACACTCATCCCCATCGTCGCCGAAAAGGCTGTTCGAAAGATGCCAATGCCTTTCAACTTCTCATTGGCAAGGAGTGCGAGACCGAGTGCAATCAGAATCGTCAGCGGGACCGTCAAGAGGACGAATCCGACCGTCGCCTGGATGCTTTGCCAAAACGCCGCACTCGTGAACAAGTTGCTGTAATGACCGACGCCGACAAATTCGAGTGGCGTCCCTTGCGTATCCGTCCGAAAGAAGCTCAAGTACATCGTCCGGAGGAGCGGATAGACGAGAAAGACACCAAACAAGATGATGGACGGAGACAAGTACAACAGCCCGCTCGCCGCGTCCGACAGTCTCGTGCGGACCTTCTCCCTCGGTAAGGCGACCGTCATTGGAACACCTCCAACGCCTCAAACAACTTCGGCTGTCGTGGCTCGATGCGATGCCCGTTCGCGTCAAAGAGCGACATCTGTTTCGGATCCACATAACACGCGACTTTTTCTCCGACGGTGAGTGGCCATTGTCCTGACCATTTCGCCAGCCATTCATTGCCACCGACATCGAACGCAAGGATCGTCTCGGTCCCGAGTACTTCGATGTTTTTCAGCTCTGCATAAAACGTCACGTCTTCGTCTGCCGGTTTGATCTGTTCCGGACGTACGCCGAGCGTCGCTTCTGACACTTCTGTCAATGCGTTCGGATGGAACAGGCGGCCGTCTGCTGCCATCCACCCTTTTTCTTGTCGGGTGACCTCGACCAAGTTCATCGGTGGTGATCCGATAAATGAAGCGACGAACGTGTTCGCCGGTTTGTTGTATAGGTCAAGCGGCTTCCCGACTTGTTGCACTTCCCCTTCATTGAGAAGCATGATCCGGTCCGCCATCGTCATCGCCTCGACTTGGTCGTGTGTGACATAAATCATCGTCAGTCCAAGTTTTCGCTGTAACTGGCGAATCTCCGAGCGCATCTTCGCCCGTAGTTTCGCGTCTAAGTTCGAGAGCGGCTCATCCATCAGGCAAATCGGCGCCTCCGTCACGATGGCTCGTGCCAACGCGACCCGTTGTCTCTGACCACCTGAGAGTTCACGTGGCTTCCGTTTCAAATAATCGGTGAGTCCGAGCGTCTCGGCCGCCTGTAGGCAACGCTCACGCTGTTCTAGTTTCGTCAGTCCTTTCGTATGTAGGCCGAACGTGATATTTTTCTCGACCGTCATATGTGGATAAAGGGCATAGTTTTGGAAGACCATCGACAAGTGACGTTCGCTCGGTTTCATCCCGTTTGCTGCCACTCCGTCGATGCGAAGCGTTCCGCCCGTGATGGATTCGAGCCCGGCAATCATGCGAAGCATCGTACTCTTGCCGCAGCCGGATGGTCCAACGAGCGCGAAGAATTCTCCTGCTTCGATTGTCACGTCGATCCCTCGAATGACTTCCGTCTCCCCGAATGATTTTGTCAGTTGTTGTAGTTGGATCGTTTTCATACCAATTCCTCCTTCTGACTTTGGACCTGCCAAAGTCGTTCGTCCCCGGTCGAAACCGCGAATGCCCCATGGTCGAGGGCGCGATGTACATCGATTGGTTGACGAATCATGCCACCCGTCACAATCGGGAAAGAGACTTCCTGGGAAATCTTCTCGACGACTCTCGGAATCAGACCAGGCATGAGTTCAATCGCGTCCGGTTGCTGTGCTTCGGCGAGTTTGAGCCCGCTCGTGACCGCGTCCGAATCGACGAGAAACAGTCGTTGAACCGTCAACAGCCCTGCCCGTTTTGCGTGCTGAAGCACCGATGCTTTCGTCGTGACAATCCCGTCGGCGCCGACACGTTTGGCGAGATAGTCGATTCCATCCCGGTCGAGGCTGATCCCATTGATTCGCTCGGCGTGGAGGAAGACCGTTCGGTTCTCTCGTTTCAAATGCGCCACATAGCGGTCGAGCGTACTGAGCGTCCCCATCATGAGGAACGTCGTCGTCACATCCGTCTTTAAAAACGCTTCGATTTGTTTCGGACTCTTGATTGAGGCAATCATCCGCTCCTGCCCCATTCGTGCAATCGCTTCATTCACTTGAATCATCCTTTCTTGAAAAAAAGGACCAACAGAAACGACACGTCATGGACGTACGGGCTTCTGTTGGTCTCTCAAAGGTTCTACCGGTAAGTATTCACTTGGAAGTGAGGGGGTCTCACAGCTCTTATCGTAGCGGACGATTGTAAAGCTACCATAAAGGAATCGCTAAGTTTCATGAAGGAAACGTAAAAAAACCGATTCACGGGGAATCGGCCAATGTCTGTTCGGCTTTCGCTAATATATCTGATTTGACATCATCGTCTCGCCCTTGCCAATTGCGAACCATCATCTTCATCCGCTGATTTTTTGAGAAACGCTCCTCGTGCCGATCGATGAAGCGCCAGTAAAGGGCGTTGAACGGACAAGCATCCTCTTCGGTCGTATGTTTCGGGTTATACGGGCAATCTCCACAGTAATCACTCATCCGGTCGATATACTTCCCAGAGGCGACATATGGCTTCGTGGCAAGTTTCCCGCCGTCCGCATGCAGGGCCATCCCGAGCACGTTCGGTAAGACGACCCAGTCATAGGCATCGATATACATCTCATTGAACCAGTCGCTCGTCTGTTTCGGTGAGATTTCAAACAACGTCGCGTAGTTTCCGAGCACCATCAGCCGCTGGATGTGATGGTTGTGGGCATGCGCCACGACCGGCTTCAGACTTTGATGCAGACAGTTCAAGTCCGTCTTCGCATCCCAAAAGAAGGTCGGTAAATCGCGTTCATGCTTGAACGTGTTCACCTCTTCATAGCCCGGCATAACAGCGAGATAGACGGCGCGCATATACTCCCGCCACCCGAGGATTTGGCGGACAAACCCTTCAATCGATGACAAGGGAGCGTCAGCCTGACAAGCCGCCTCGACAACTTCATGTGGCGTCAACAGACCGATGTTGATGGCAGCCGACAACAGGCTGTGTGACATCTCTGGTTCATCCGTCATCATCGCATCTTGATAAGGACCGAACGTCTCGAGCCGCTCGTTCACGAATCGATTCAACGCCCGTCTCGCCTCGGTGTGTGTGACCGGCCAATGAAACGGGATCACCTTCCCTGGGTGATCCGAGAATGTCGACTCGACTTTTTTGATGACGTCTTTCGTGATAGCATCCGGTCGGAAATGGATCGCGGACGGAAACGACAGTCCTTCTTTCGGTGGTTTCCGATTTTCCGTATCAAACGACCACTTCCCGCCACGCGGCTTCCCGTCTTCAATTAAAACATCGAACCGTTTGCGCATCTGGCGATAAAACCGATCCATCCGCCACGGTTCGTTTCCGAGCGTATCGGTCGCTTCTTCTTTCGATAAATAGAAGAGCGGGACATCCGTATGTTCGACCAATTTATGTTTCTTACCGAATTGCTTGAGCTTTTTAGTCATCGGTTCATCCGTGACGGCGGTGACATGAATTTCGTCCGGTTCGTACTGGTTTAGATGTTTGTCCCATGCCTCCTGAAACGAATCCGCTTCATGGTAATCGACGGTGTACCCTTTGTCGCGCAACTCTTCCGCAAAGTGGCGCATCGCCGAGAAAATGAGGACGAGTTTTTGCTTATGGTACGGACGCCACGTCGCGCGAGACGTCGCCTCAATCATGACGATGACGTCATCTTCTTTTATATGCTTCAACATCTCGAGTTCGTGTGAGAGTTGGTTGCCAAGTATCCAAAATGAACGCATGTTGTTGACTCCTTTGTTTCATCGATATGCTACAATCAAGCTACCCTTGAAATGAGGTGACAGTATGCTCCCACAAGTGTTCAAAAACTGGGTGGACAGTCAGTACGAAAACCCACGTGGTCCCGTCGGAAAATATATCGGGGAAAAGATGGTGCGCCAACACCGTATCGAAGTCGAGTGGACGATCGAACAGTTACATATGCATCCAAACGCCATCGTACTCGAACTCGGGTGTGGAGCCGGTGATGCGTTATCGACGATTCTTCAAAAGCGGGAGGATGTGAACGTGATCGGTCTCGATCGCTCGAAGACACTCATCGCTTCGGCCAAGAAACGGAACGCCGCGTCCATTCAAACGGGACGAGCTCGCTTGATGGAAGGCGATTTTCATCAGTTGGCGATGATTGACGCATCTATCAATCACGTGTTCAGCATTCACACGCTATATTTTTGGGAAGATGTCACGACCGTCCTGTCAGAAATCGAACGCGTCTTGAAACCGAACGGCACATTCGTCATCACCTATTGCGATGGGAAAGGCGATGTGCAGTGGAACGGGATTGCTGACAGGATTCAGAAAGAGTTCATCCCCGAGGCGACGAAATTCGGATTTCAGGACGTGTCGGTACGGCGAGGTCCCGACTCGCGCGACTATCGTACGGTCGCAGTGATGGGACGTAAACCGCATTCTTAATCAGTACCCGTTTTTCATTCGATTCTTTCACGACAATCTGTTCGGCATGACTGAACATAAAATAATAGGCTAAGCCGATGGTCATCCACGGGCTTAGCCTATTAGCGTTCATGCATACATTTGAAACATGTTCTTCCCGCTCGCCTTTGATTGATACAGTGCGACATCCGCTTCTTTCAACAATTGACGGAGGTCTTTCTCCTCATCAGAATCGTATGGAGCGATACCGATACTTGCTGATAACGGAAGATGAGCGTCCCACTCTTTCAAGACAGTTAACATCCGTTCAGCATACTCGACGACAACTACTTCAGGTAACGCATGTGCGACTTTCACTAAAAACTCATCGCCACCTAAGCGATATACCTTCGAATCATGAATCGGCTCCATCAAGCGTTTCAGACGACGTGCGACTTCTTTTAGAACGAGGTCCCCTTCGTCATGACCAAACGTGTCATTCACAAATTTAAACCCATCTAAATCGATGAGAAAAAGTGCGCCTCCTTGATTCGGATTTGTCTCGAAATAGTTATATAAGTAGTGTCGGTTATACAGATCCGTCAGTTCATCCCGTGAAGCCCGACGTTCGAGCTCTAAGTAATAACTGAACATACGCACTACGCGTTTCAGCAATTGGACACTTTTCGAATCATACTGGGCACTTTTATGATTCGCGACACAAAGCGTCCCGAAGATATCCCCGCTTTTCGTCAAAATCGGGATGCCTAAATACGACTTGATGTTCACTTCCCTCAGTAATGATTGAAGGCGTGTCGACTCGATTTGTTCTTCGATGTCTTCATACATCAAGACTTCTCGCTGATTGAAATCAATTCGATTGCACACCGTATCCTTCAAATCAAAAGACATTCCTTCTTCAAGCATGATGGGAGAATCTTGTGACGACAGTTTGAGGATATGCTGGGTGTCATCTTCAATTGATTTGACACTCCCACGGCTAAAGCCGCAAGCTCACCCTTCAGGATGAGTGGGATTCTGAAGTGCTTGTGCGAGCGCAGTCCATTTCTGTTTTGCTCAAACCTCCAGATGAGGGTGTGCCATCACCCCTCCTGAGACAGATCATATAGATTCCCAGGCTGCTTGACTTTTACCATCAACCACAGGTGCGGTTCGGATATTCATCGCACCGACTACATCTCGATGTTTATTAAATCCGCAAGAACACGAATAGGTACGGTCTTTCGCTTTATTCCGACTCCCGCAAGAAGGGCATGTTTGAGATGTATATGCAGGATTGACATATTCAACCTTGATTCCTTCTAGTTTCGCCTTGTACTCGATAAATAATGCCAAGCGATAGAACGACCATGTATGCAGATTCTTATTGTTTTTACGGCTTGTTCTTGCCGTCTGCCGGATATTCGCCAATTTCTCTAGGCGAATGACAGAAATATTGTTCTCTTTTGCGAAGTCGACGATCTCACGGCTCACCTTGTGATCCTTGTCTTTCATCCAACGCTGCTCCTTGTTGTCCAGTTCCTTGATTGCGTTCAGCTTCTTCTTTTGACCGAGCTCTTTCCGTTTCGCCCGGAACTTTCGTTTCATGTACTTGTTTTCACGACCGTTCCCAAAGAACCTCACCTTATCGCAATCAGTCGATGCGACCGCCGGGACTTTCAAGCCTAAATCCACACCAAGGACCCTTGAGCCCGTCTTTTCGATTGTGAGGATTGTAACGGCGATTTGGGCAATCCACTTATCAGACTTTTTCGTAATGCGCACCGCACCCAACTTGTTATTAAGAAGCGAGAAGTTGCGATTGTGTTTGTCGACCATTTCTGCTCTAATTGGTGTTTTCTTTGCTTTTCCATCTACCATGATAGGAAGAGAGATGGACTCGAAGTCAAACGAATAGTTCTGATTGTTCCATGTGCAGTAAGGTTTCTTTAGG
>NZ_JAQPZO010000016.1:0-43824 GCF_037619445.1 Exiguobacterium sp. USCH10
GCTCTTAAATTGACGAAGCTTGCGCTTCATTCAAAAATTGTAAAACTTATTTTTGCCTCATCGTTCAGTTTTCAAAGTTCGTCTGTCGCTCTTTGCGACTCTTAAAATAATACAAGTCATCGACACAGTTGTCAACCACTTTTTTTATTTCTTTCCGCTGCCATCAGCGGCAACGTTTATTACTTTACCGCACACCTTTAATTAACGCAAGGGTTTTTTATAAAGTTTTTTCAAAAAAGTTTTTCCGTTAGAGTTTACCCTTTATTCAACGGCTTGTTCCCAACGTTCATCCGGAAAAATAAAAAAAGAGAAGCTGGATTGCACCTACGTACAAACCGGCTCCTCTACTATTATTTACTGTTGATGACGCATTGTAGGGAAAAGAAGAACGTCGCGGATTGATGGTGCGTTCGTCAATAACATGACAAGACGGTCAATCCCGATTCCAAGTCCACCTGTTGGTGGCATACCGTACTCAAGCGCCTCAAGGAAATCGTTATCGAGTTCATGCGCCTCGTCGTTACCTGCTTCTTTTTCAAGCAATTGTGCTTCGAAACGCTCACGTTGATCGATTGGATCGTTCAACTCCGTGAAGGCATTCGCGTGTTCACGACGAACGATGAACAATTCAAAACGATCTGTGAAGCGTGGATCCGTTTCGTTTTTCTTCGCTAACGGCGACACTTCAACTGGGTGTCCTGTCACGAATGTTGGTTGAAGCAATGTCTCTTCGACCTTTTGCTCAAAGAACTCGTTGACGATATGACCGAACGTCATATGGTCCTGAACTTCCACACCATGCTCTTTCGCAAGGGCACGTGCTTCTTCGTCGGACATTTGTTGCCAAAAGTCTACACCTGTCTCTTCTTTAACAAGGTCGACCATGTGTGCACGTTTCCAACCGATGCCAAGGTGAATTGTATCTTCACCATATTGTACATCTGTTGTACCGAGTACTTCTTTCGCTACGTGCGCAACCAATTCTTCCGTCAAATCCATGATGTCGTTGTAATCTGCATACGCCTCATACAATTCGATCATTGTGAATTCAGGGTTGTGGCGTGTCGAGATTCCTTCGTTACGGAACACACGTCCGATTTCATAAACGCGCTCGAGTCCGCCAACGATTAGACGTTTCAAGTGAAGTTCGATGGCAATACGCATATAAAGTTCCATATCCAACGCATTATGATGCGTTAAGAACGGACGCGCCGCTGCTCCACCCGCAATCGTGTGTAACATCGGTGTTTCCACTTCTAAATATCCTTTTTGATTTAAGAAGTTGCGAATCTCAGAAATGATGCGGCTACGCAAAATGAATGTCTGGCGTGAATCTTGGTTTGTGATCAAATCAAGATAACGTTGGCGATAGCGCTGTTCCACATCTTTCAATCCATGATATTTGTCCGGAAGCGGGCGAAGTGCTTTCGTCAAGAGCTCAAACTCTTCCACATGAATCGAGAGTTCACCTACATTTGTTTTAAAGAGCTTTCCTTTGACACCAACGATATCACCGAGGTCTGATGATTTGAACAAGTCAAACGGCTCATCCCCGACATCGTTTTTACGAACGTAAATTTGAATCTGGCCTGTCACATCTTGAATGTGGGCAAAAAATACTTTCCCTTTCCCGCGTTTCGTCATGATGCGACCCGCTAACGTGACTTCTACGTCCTGCTCTGCTAAAGCCTCTTTTTCAACTGATTCATACTGCTCATGTAATTCACCTGCGTGCGCAGAACGATCAAAGCGTTGACCGAACGGGTCGAGACCGCGCTCGCGCATATCGGTCATCTTCTCAAAACGAACCTGCATTTGATCATTCATTTCTAACTCGTGGCTCACTATTCCATTCACTCCTCTATCCATATTGGGTTTATCCCTAACAAAAAACTGTCGACCCGATGGCCAACAGCACAGCCGAAGCCGTTCATTCGTTGTGGTGCACTTTTTCGCCAAACAAGCTTACCATAAATTAGTTCTTTTCTCTAGTTCACACTTCTGACAGTTGTCGTTCGAGTTGATCAACAAATCCATACAGGACCGCTGCGAAAGCCTCACGCGATTCCGTTTCATTGATTTGTTTGCGAATTGGACCACTGCCTTTCAACCCTTTCAAATACCAAGCCGCATGTTGACGCATTTCACGAACGGCCGTCAGCTCACCTTTAATGGCGCTCAATCGGTCGAGGTGCAACATGCAAATATCAATTTTTTCACGAGCTGCTGGTTCCGGTGGAAGTTCTCCCGTTTCGAGGTACTGAACCGTCTGATAGAGCATCCACGGGTTCCCAAGTGCAGCACGCCCAATCATGACGGCATCCACACCGTATTGATCAATGACACGCTTCGCGTCTTGTGGTGTGGCAATGTCCCCGTTCCCGATAATCGGCACGGTTGCGACTTTCTTCGCTTCACCGATCCAATCCCAGTTCGCAGTTCCTTCATATTGTTGGGCTCGCGTACGTCCATGAATGGCAATGGCTGCCGCCCCACCTGCCTGAGCCGCTTTGACGTTGTCCAAAATAAAGATGTGATCATCGTCCCAACCAAGGCGCATTTTCACCGTGACCGGTTTTTCGACCACATTCGTGACGGCATTGACCATCTCATACACTTTATCCGGATCAAGTAACCACTTTGCACCTGCGTCACATTTCGTTACTTTCGGCACAGGACAACCCATGTTGATATCAATGATGTCGGCATTCGTATTTTGATCGACGTACTGCGCCGCTTTGACGAGTGTATCTTTAGAACCACCAAAAATTTGCAAGCTGAGCGGTTTTTCTCGTTCATCGACATATAGCATGCGCATCGTCCGCGCGTTCTCCAGCAAAATCCCTTTATCACTGACCATTTCAGCACAGACGAGTCCCGCCCCGAATTCTTTTGCAATCAGTCGGAATGCCGGGTTGGTCACGCCAGCCATCGGTGCAAGGACTGCACGGTTTTTAATATCTATATTTCCAATCTTAAAGCCTGTCAAGACAACACATCCTTCATTTCACCAAATTCGTTAGCAACTGTAACCGAACGACATCTTGGCGGTCTGCCATCGGTAAATCTGCTAGCCATGATGCGACCGTTCGTCCTCGGACGATGAGTTCTGGCGCAATCTCAGCTAACGGAGCGAGCACAAACGCACGTTCCTGCATCCGCGGATGTGGTACCGTCAAGTGTTCTGATTGTATATCTTCCCCATTATAATAGAGGATGTCAAGGTCGATGGTGCGCGGACCGTTCTTAAAGAGACGCTCTCGACCTAACTGCCGTTCAATTTGTTGAAGGGTGTTTAATAAGTCCGTTACAGATTGATGAGTCTCCACTTCGACCACCATATTATAAAATGATGGTTGATTGGTATAACCGACAGGGGCGGTCTCATAAACCGATGATTGCTTCGTGACCGTAACACCCATTTTTCCCATTTCATCAATCGCGTCAGACAATTGTGCGGCCCGCTCCCCGATATTTGCTCCTAATGCGATATAAATCATGTCGTGCGTCTCCTTGTCATCTCAATCGCCACCGAGTCGTAATGTCCTGGGATTGGTGGGTCCGGCTTGATTACTTTTACTGTCACACTTTGAATCAAATCATGATGTGCCAAAATGGCCGTCGTGATTCGTTCTCCGAGTGTTTCGAGTAAATTGACCGGTTCCCCTGTTACAATGTCTTCTGTGACTTGATATAACCCCGCGTAGCTGACTCCATCCTGTAAATCATCTGACTTCCCAGCAGGTGCAAGGTCCAATTCACACATTAAATCCACGTGAAACCGTTGACCGAGACGGTTCTCCTCTTCAAACACACCATGGTATCCATAAAAGCGCATACCGTTCACAAAAATCTTATCCATGTCCGTTCCCCCTCATCATCGCATCCATCATCTTCGCTGCACGCATATTCTCTTTCACGTCATGGACGCGTACCCAATCGCACCCTTTCATGATGCCTAAACAGGTCGTCGCAATCGTCCCTTCCACGCGTTCTTCGGTTGGTAAATCGAGCGTTTGGCCGATAAACGATTTACGGGACGTACCCAGTAACACCGGATAGCCAAGACGCGTGATCACATCGAGGTGATTCATGAGCTCTAAATTTTGCGCCACGTCTTTTGCGAACCCGATTCCTGGGTCTAGCCAAATATGCTCATCTTTCACACCCGCTGCATGAGCAATCTCAATCGACTCCTGCAAATCACTCACCACATCTTCAATAAAATGATGGTAGTCTCGATTTTCTCGGTTATGCATCAAAATGATGGGGACGCCATATTCAAAGGCGACACGCGCCATCGACCGATCTCCCCACTTCGAGCCCCAGACGTCATTGATGATTGTCGCACCCGCTTCTAATGCCGCCCTCGCAACAGCAGGCTTATACGTATCAATCGAGATCGGAACATCTATTTCTTGTACCAATCGTTCGATGATCGGGACGACACGTTCAATTTCTTCTTCTGCAGAAACAAGCGCCGCACCGGGTCGCGTCGATTCACCACCGACATCAATCGCATCCGCACCTTCTCGTACGAGTTGCTTTGCGTGACGTACGGCTTCTTCGACCGCTGTATATCGTCCTCCGTCTGAAAACGAGTCCGGGGTCACGTTTAAAATACCCATGATTTTCGTCATGTTTCAGCCTCCTATCCAAGTGAACGAACGAGCTCCGCCCACACTTCGTTAAATCGTTCCCCGTCTTTACCGGGGTATTGCAGATTTCCATAATGCGTCACCGGAGCGACTTGCTGAATCGAGTTCGTCATCCAAATCTCTTTTGCTGCGGTTAATCCATCAAATGTCACCGATTGCTCCACCACGGGAAAGCAATCGATCACCCATTGTCGCGTCACGCCCGCGAGTGCTCCGCTCGAAAGGGGTGTCGTATACAACACATCATCAGATCCGACCCAAAAGATGTTCGACACGAGCCCTTCCACCACGTAGCCTTGTTCGTCCGCAAACAATCCTTCAGCATCCTGGTCTTGCAAGGTGCGTTTTCCGAGGATATTGTTCATGTAATGATGCGACTTCAATCGAAAAGCCGCTTCAGGACGACTTCTTGGGAAAGGGATCGGTTCGACTCGCTTCTCTTGTGGCACAACTTCTGAGGAGAGCGGTTTGGCAATCAACGTGACGTTCGGTTTTTCATATCGTCCGGCATACAGACCGAGCGGCGCGACTCCTGCCGATACGTTCAATCGGATATACAAGTCAGGAGCTTCATTTTGACGACACAATTGCTGAATCGCCGTCTCGATTTCTTCCTTCGTGTACGGAAAATCAATCCACAGCTCATCTACACTCTTCATCAATCGTTCCCAATGCGCATCGAACAAGAACGGAATGAAATCATATGTTCGAAACGTCTCGAATAAACCCATCCCATATAAGAATCCATGGTCCTCGACGGGAATCCATGCATCCTCTCGCTCAACAAGGTTCCCGTTATGCCAATACCACATGGCGGTACTCCTCGATAAAGTTTCGAATCATCTCTTTTCCATGTTCGGTCAAAATCGCTTCAGGATGATACTGAACGCCTTCAATCGGGAGCGTCCGATGCCGGAGTGCCATGATTTCTTTCGTTTCTGTTTCTGCTGTGACCATCAAACATTCCGGTAAGGTAGAACGCTCCACAGATAACGAGTGATAACGGGTCACGACCGTCTGCTGAGGAATATCCTTGAAAATCGACTTCCCGTCATGTTGAATCTTCGACGTTTTCCCATGCATCAGCCGCTCCGCATGAACGACGTCTCCTCCGAACGCTTGCGCAATCGCTTGATGACCGAGACAAACACCTAAAATTGGAATACGCCCTGCGAACGCTTGAATCGCCTCGACGCTAATCCCGGCTTCGTTCGGTGTACAAGGTCCAGGGGAAATGACCAGGTAGCTCGGAGCAAGTTTCTCAATGTCTTGAATCGTCACTTCATCGTTTCGATAAACGACCAGTTCTTCACCGAGTTCTCCAAAATACTGCACTAAGTTGTATGTGAATGAGTCATAGTTGTCGATTAGTACAATCATGTCGTCTCCTCCGTCATTTGCTTCGCCGCCCATAGCGCCTTCGCTTTGGACAGAGATTCTTCATATTCTGAGACCGGATCCGAATCGATGACGATGCCCGCTCCCGCTTGAACGTATGCAATCCCATCTTTCACGACCATCGTTCGAATGGTGATGTTGAAGACGAGATCATCGTCCCAACTTAACCATCCATATGACCCGGTGTATAATCCCCGGCGAACTGGTTCAAGTTCTTCGATAATTTCCATCGTCCGAATTTTCGGTGCACCGGTAATCGTACCACCAGGGAACATCGCTGCTAGCGCCTCCGCTCCTGATACTTCATCACGAATCGTACCCCGTACGTTCGAGACGATATGCTGAACATGTGAATACTTTTCAATTACCATCAATTCGTCCACATGAACACTACCGTATGCCGCGACTTTCCCGAGGTCGTTCCGTTCCAAGTCGACGAGCATGACGTGTTCCGCTCGCTCCTTCTCATTTTCAAGTAGCGTGTTCGCCAATTCCAAGTCCTCAGCATCGTCTTTTCCACGTGGACGCGTACCCGCGATCGGTCGCGTTGAAATGTCAGACCCGTGTTTTTCAAGCAATAGTTCCGGTGAAGCGGAGACCATTGTCAGTGCGTCATCCACAAAGTATCCCATGTACGGAGATGGATTCATTTGACGAAGCGTATCGTAAACACGACGTGGGTCAGCGCGTAACGGTTCGGATTGACGAACGCTCAAATTCACTTGGAACACGTCGCCTTCCACGATATAAGACTGAATTCGTTTGACCGCCTCCACAAATTCGTCCTGAGACATGGAGCGCGAACGCTCGACAGGTAATTGTTCAGTCGGCTTGAATGCGTAGTGTGATTCGACGTTCCACATGGCTGCCAAGCGATCCGCTTTACGTTCGGCATTGCCCTCTGCTGTGACCATCAAATAGAGAGTCGAATTCTCTTCGTCGAACACAGCCACTTCATCAAACAACAGAAACGAGACATCCGGCGTCGCTAAATCATCTTCTGCCTGGCTCGGGAGTCGCTCAATCGTTCGAGAAACGTCATAGCTGACATAACCAATCATGCCACCGAAGAAGGGAGGTGCCCCTTCCGGACGCTCAGCTTCAAATCGTTTCCGCACTTCACTAACCATCTCGAGCGGTTTCCCATACATCGTTTCAGTCGTTTCCCCTATTTGTAAGAGACCGACACCGTCTTTTACATGGAAGCGACCGAACGGTTCGATTCCCGCAATCGTATACCGTCCCGCCCTTCCACTTTCTAGCCATGCGTGGTACGGCTGGTCTGCTGTCAACGTCATGTATGCCTCATACATCTTTTCTTTCGTCATCCGCTTCGTTCTGAACGCTGTCGATCTCACTTGTCATTCCTCCGTCTATTCATTCATGCCTTTTATTGTACACAAGAAAAGGCAGCAACCGAAAGAGAATGTCTCTCGATTACTGCCTGAAATGTTATACGCGACTCTCGTTTGATTCTTCATCAAATTGATAAAGCGGTGTGCTCAAGTAACGTTCTCCGTTTGACGGGATAATCGCCAATACGTTTTTCCCTTTACCGAGGCGCTTCGCCGTATCAAGTGCCGCTGCAATGGCAGCCCCTGAAGAAATCCCACCGAGGACACCGTTCGTGCGTGCCGCTTGGCGCGCGTATTCAAACGCCTGGTCTGTCGTGATTTGAAGGACACCCTCATAAATCTCAGTATCCAGAATGGATGGGACAAAGCCGGCACCAATTCCTTGAATCTTATGAGGTCCTGGCTTCCCACCAGACAAGACTGGGGAATCAACCGGTTCAACCGCCAAAATTTTCACGTCTGGATATTTCGCTTTCACGACTTTTCCTGCACCGGTGATCGTACCACCTGTACCGACTCCCGCGATGAGAGCATCCACCGAAAGTCCTGACTCTTCGAACGCCTCGACAATTTCAGGTCCCGTCGTCATTTCATGCACGTTCGGGTTCGCTGCGTTGTTGAATTGTTGCGGAAGGAAGTAGCCATGTTGCTCAGCTTCTTCAGTAGCACGACGAATCGCTCCACCCATTCCTTCTGGTCCTGGCGTCAAGATGAGCTCGGCCCCGTATCCACGAAGAAGGTTACGACGCTCCATGCTCATCGTCTCAGGCATGACGAGAATGGCTTTATATCCTTTTGCCGCACTGACCATCGCCAAACCGATTCCCGTGTTCCCGCTCGTTGGCTCGATGATTGTATCGCCAGGCTTCAAGATTCCGTCTTTTTCTGCCGCTTCGATCATGGCGAGAGCAATCCGGTCTTTAACACTTGACCCTGGGTTCATATATTCAAGCTTCAGATACACATCGGCATCTTCTGGTCCAGTCATGCCGTTCAATTTCACAATCGGAGTCTTTCCAATCAAGTCTGTCACTGAGTTTACGATTCGCATTACATTTCCTCCTTCATAATTCCGACTATTCCGATATTGTTATCATACCCTATCGAATTGAAAATATGCAATTTGGAACGTTGCTTACGATTGTGCCTGCTCTTTCATTGTTTCCAACTGTTCAGCCGAGAAATGATATTTTTCACCACAGAAATGGCAAACCGCTTCGGCTCCGCCGTCTTCCTCGATCATTTGGCGAATCTCTTCTTTTCCAAGACCGATAATGGCGCTTTCCATTCGTTCACGACTGCATGTGCAATTGAACTGAATTGGGTTCGTATCGAGGACATCAAGGCTATCGCCGAGGAGTAATTGAAGCATTTCTTCCGGTGTTTTTTCTTCACCGATTAAAACAGATACTGGCGGGAACGTCTGAAGTGCTTTTTCGAGCGCCTGTACGGTCTCTTCGGAGGCGTTCGGCAGCAACTGAACGATGACACCACCTGCAGCAAGAATCGATTCATCTTCTGGTAAGACGAGAACACCTGCTCCGACGACTGATGGTACTTGTTCAGATGTTGCGAAGTAGTATGTGAAGTCTTCACTGATTTCACCTGTTTGAATCTCTGAAGAACCACCGACATAATCTTTCAAGCCTAAGTCTTTAATGACAGAGACCGTTCCTTTTCCGACCGCTTCGCCGACTTTCAACTTCGTCAATCCCTGCTCGTTGACGAACGTCCCGCCATCGACACGAGGGTAAGATACGTATCCACGGACATCTCCTGCCGTATCTGCGTCTACGATGATTTTCCCGATTGGACCATCACCTTCCACTTTAAGTGTGACGCGTGCCGCACCTTTTTGCATGGCTCCGATCATCGAACCGATTGTCATCGTCCGTCCGAGGGCGGCTGAGGCAACCGGTGTCGTTTGATGACGAAGTTGTGTTTCGTACACTGTCTTTGTTGTACGTGCTGCAAAGGCACGCACCTCTCCATTAAAGCCGAGGGCCCGAACGAGATAGTCGTCTTTCATTTGATCGAGTAATACTTGTTGTTCTGAATGAATCATATGAGTTAACTCCTTTAGTTTACTTTTGATTGCGCTCGTAAATGAGGCGGAGGCCTTCGAGTGTCAGGAACGAATCTACATGGTCAATCGTTTCTGCATGTTCACTGATCAATCGTGCCAATCCTCCAGTCGCAATGACGGTCGCTTCACCAACTTCACGCTTCATCCGATTCACGATGCCATCCACTTGGGCGACATAGCCATAATACGTCCCCGATTGCATCGCTTGAATCGTATTTTTCCCGATAACCGTTGGTGGGGTTGCCAATTCAATCCGTGGTAATTTCGCAGCACGTTGATAAAGTGCTTCCACTGAAATCATGATACCTGGTGAGATAATGCCGCCATGGTAGCGACGTTTCTCATCGATGTAACAATACGTGGTTGCCGTTCCAAAATCAACAATTATGAGCGGACCGTCATACTTGGCGATTCCTGCCACCGCGTTGACAATTCGGTCGGCCCCGACTTCGCGGGGATTCTCGACGTGAATGTCTAATCCTGTCTTCACACCTGGGCCCACAACGATTGGACGTACATTGAAGTATCGTTGTGACATTTGTTCAAGTGGGAAAATAACAGGAGGTACGACAGAGGACAAAATGACACCATCGACTTGATCGAACGAGACGTTCGAATGGTCAAAGAGCGATTTCACTAGCATGCCATACTCATCCGTCGTTTTCGTCCGGTCCGTTGAAATTCGCCAATGGTGTACGAGATTATCTCCATCGTACATCCCTAGAACAATATTTGTATTTCCAACATCAATCACTAAAATCATGATATAGTTCCTCACTTTGTTGTCAATTGCAGTTCGCTCGAATTATAACACGAAAAAAGACGAATGCCTCGTCAAGGGCATTCGTCTCATTCATTAACGTGATTCGTTATTCGGACGTTCCGTTGGAGTCGCCTCTGGCTTATCGCCTTCAGGTACGACATCCGGTTGGCTGTCTTGAACAACTTCAGGTTGATCGACGATTTGTCCGTGTTGCACGGCCGCATCATCTTTCTTCGCTGCGTCGTCCGAGTCCGTTGATGCATCCACGTCTTCTTCCGGCTCATGCGGGAGATATTCACGTGTCTTGATCAAGTGACGAATCTGTTTCGAGTCGAGCGTTTCTACATCAAGCAATGTCTTCGCAACGAGTTCGAGGTCTTCGCGACGTTCTGTCAAAATCTGTTTCGCTTTCGCGTAACAGCGGTTGATGATGTCACGAATCTCTAAATCGATCTCTTGAGCAATCGCATCCGAGTAGTTCTGCTCTGTCTGGAAGTCACGGCCAAGGAAGACTTGTCCGCCATGGTTTGAACCGAGCTGGAGCGGTCCGAGCTTATCACTCATCCCGTAATCCATGACCATCTTACGCGCAATTCCTGTCGCACGTTGGAAGTCGTTGCTCGCTCCTGTTGACACTTCACCAAAGATGACATCTTCGGCGACGCGTCCACCAAGAAGTCCGACAATCTTATCTTCGAGTTCAGGTTTTGTCATGAAGTAACGATCTTCTTTTGGAAGCATGACGACGTATCCTCCAGCGTTACCGCGTGGGACAATCGTCACTTTGTGTACTTCATCCGCATTCTCAAGCTCAAGACCGATGATTGTGTGACCCGCTTCGTGATAAGCGACAATGTTACGTTCTTTTTCAGAAATGATTCGGCTCTTCTTCGAAGGTCCTGCAATGACACGGTCAATTGCTTCTTCGACATCGACAACCGATACTGCCGTACGGTTTGAACGTGCCGCAACGAGTGCTGCTTCGTTCAAGAGGTTTTCCAAGTCAGCCCCAGAGAAACCAGGTGTACGTTGTGCGATTGACTTCAAGTCTACAGTTGAGTCAAGTGGCTTGTTGCGTGCATGGACTTTCAACACTTCTTCGCGCCCTTTTACATCTGGACGATCGACCGTGATTTGACGGTCAAAACGACCTGGACGAAGGAGGGCTGGGTCAAGGATATCCGGACGGTTTGTCGCCGCAACCATGATAATCCCTTCATTGTCACTGAATCCATCCATTTCAACGAGCAATTGGTTCAATGTTTGTTCACGCTCATCGTGGCCACCGCCGAGACCGGCACCACGTTGGCGTCCGACCGCATCGATTTCATCGATGAAGATGATACATGGAGCATTCTTTTTCGCATTTTCGAACAAGTCACGGACACGTGACGCACCGACCCCGACGAACATCTCAACGAAGTCCGAACCTGAGATCGAGAAGAATGGTACTCCGGCTTCTCCGGCTACTGCACGGGCCAAAAGTGTTTTACCTGTCCCTGGAGGACCAACGAGTAAGACCCCTTTTGGAATACGCGCACCGAGTTTCGAGAACTTACGAGGGTCTTTCAAGAATTCAACAACTTCGATGAGTTCTTGTTTCTCTTCGTCTGCTCCGGCCACGTCTTTGAATGTGACGCGACGTTTTTCTTGGTCGTATAGTTTCGCCTTCGATTTCCCGAAGTTCATCACACGACCACCACCGCCACCACCTTGCGCCTGGTTCAACAAGAAGAAGAACAAGATGAAGATGATAATGAACGGTAAAATCGCGAAGACGATGCTGAACCAGCTACTGTTCGATTCAGCCTCCTCGATTTGAATATCCGTATTCGCTCGAAGCTGCGTTAATACATCCGCATATTCAGCTTCGTTCGCTGGAATGTTTGTTTCGTAACGCTGGTCGTCATCTCCTGTAAGGTCGCCTGTAATCGAGATAGCCCCCGGGATTTCTTGTACGGTTGCCGTCTCAATCCGATCATCTTCCACATATTCTAGGAATTTCGAATACGAGAGGGTTTCACTCTGACTATTCGGATTCTGCAAATATTGAAGGAACAAGATCAAGGCTAGGAAAATCACACCAAAAACCAATGTGTTTTTCACTGCACGATTCATTCTCTGCCTCCTATTCCGAGAAACGATGTTCTCGCCCATTCAGTATATGCCTATACTTTGGGGATTTCTTTTATCTTACCACGTCACATTTTCAAAAGAAAAACGTTAGCCCCCGTAAACGCTCGGTTTGAGCACACCGACGTAAGGAAGGTTACGATATTTCTCTTCATAATCGAGACCGTAACCGACAACGAACTCGTGTGGAATCACGAAACCGCTATAGTCTGCTGATAAACCATTTTTACGTCCTGTCGGTTTGTCGAGAAGCGTGACGATCTTCACAGACTTCGCTTTACGGTATTTAAGAAGATCGACGAGATAGCCAAGCGTCAATCCACTATCAATAATATCTTCTACAATCAAGATGTCGCGTCCTTCTACAGATGTATTTAAATCTTTCTCGATTTTCACTTCACCTGTTGAAGAAGTACCTCCGTGATACGTCGACACGTCCATGAAATCCATTTCTAAATGGATATCCATTTCTTTGACGAGATCAGACATGAACGGCATCGCGCCTTTCAATACACACACGAGAAGCGGAAACTCTTCTTTATAGTCTTCGCTAAGTGTTCCAGCGAGTTCTTTCACCTTTTCTTGAATCTCTTCACGTGAGATTAAAATTTTCTCCATATCGTTCATTAATGACATCTTGAAATCCTCCTCTTTCTGTTTCGACACAATCATCATTTTACCATTAATCGTAGGCAAATCGCATCCGACTTGTCTAGAAATTCTGAAACTCGTACCCCGACAATCGCGAGAATTCGTCCTGAGGCGTCCTCAAGCAGGGGTAGCGTCGGGCGAACCGTCCGCTCAATCTTTTCATCGATCAGGATACGGGACACTTTCTTTGTCCCCACGGTCAATCGCATTCGGTCACCTGGTGCACTTGTCCGAATCGTAAGCGGATAAGTGATCTCATGTAACGGAATGCCCTCTCTCCCCTCCTCGACAGATAAAGAGATAGTTCGGTCTCCGAATTCAACAACGGTCGGCAACGAATCAATTTGAATGGGGTGAAGTGAATCTGGCGTAGAGCGCTGTACAAGATTCAGTACCCTATTCTGCTTCGTCATGAACCACTCGCCTGTCAGATGATAGGTTCCTGTATCCTTTTGACTCTGGAGTAGCTTATCCATCGCCTCGTTCACATTCACCTCGTAACGAGAGGACAGCAATCGACCGACTGTATACCGTTCAAGGAATGATAAGCGCTCGAAATCCTTGAGTTTCACATGAAACGCTTTCATTTCAAGTTCGACATATGCCTCCACCCATTGTTCGCACGATTGATACCTGCTATCCCAATCAGCACGGGCCTCCTTTGCCACTCCGCTGACTTCTCTCACAATCGATGGCCGCATCTGTTTCAGTCGCGGCACAATCTCATGGCGAATTTGATTCCTTAAGTAAGTACGTTCTTGGTTCGTTGCGTCTTCGCGCCACTCTAATTCATTCTGTCGTGCATACTCGATCAGTTGAGCTTTCGACTCATGTAACAACGGACGGATGAGCCTCCCGTTACCAAATTGCCGGCTTTCGGGAATCCCTTTCACTTCGATCACGTTTCGATGTAGTTGAATGAGCACTGTTTCTAGCTCGTCATCCGCATGATGCGCCGTGGCCAATGTGTCGTATCCATATTCGTTCATGACGTCTTCAAAAAATTGATAGCGGGCTTCCCGGTATCGGGCTTGTGATCCTCCATCTTGAAAGCAGAGATGCGTTCCATGAAACGGAATATGGTAGGTTGCTGCGACGCGGGCGACGAACCTATACTCTTCGTCTGAAGCTTCTCGTACGCCATGATGGACATGCGCCACCGCAACATTCCATCCCTTTTTGACGAGACGATCCAATAAGACAATGGAATCCACCCCACCAGACACTGCGACGAGCACTTTTTTCATGAATTCC
Source organism: Exiguobacterium sp. USCH10 (assembly GCF_037619445.1). Classification (GTDB taxonomy): domain Bacteria; phylum Bacillota; class Bacilli; order Exiguobacteriales; family Exiguobacteriaceae; genus Exiguobacterium; species Exiguobacterium aestuarii_A. The sequence continues at coordinate 14,299 of NZ_JAQPZO010000016.1, forward strand.
CTCCTTGATATAACAAAAGAAGCCATCTCGATTGAGATGGCTTCTTTTCGCTTAGGCTAAGTGACCCGTACGGGATTCGAACCCGTGTTACCGCCGTGAAAGGGCGGTGTCTTAACCGCTTGACCAACGGGCCTAAATAAAATGGTAGCGGCGGAGGGAGTCGAACCCACGACCTCACGGGTATGAACCGTACGCTCTAGCCAGCTGAGCTACACCGCCATGTTATTGTTGTGTCCTAAGCACATTTTCTATAATAACCAGTCACCATTCGAGTGTCAATTCTTTTTTGAATTTTTTTTAATAAAAAAATCGTGCATAGTGTCATCTTCATCACTATACACGATTTCATTACGTTTTTACATCATGCTTCTGATACAACTTGACGATATTTTTTCTTCCATGCGATTCGGAAGTATGCCCACAGTAACGCGAAACATCCAGCAGCCACAAATACTAAATACGTTGTCGCCGTCTGCAAATACTGTGCACCGTCAGCTGACAAGATTTCTTTATATCCGGCAACCGTATACGTCATTGGAAGGAGCGCATTGAACGGTTGCAGCGCTCGTGGAATCAACTCGAGCGGGAACGTTCCAGCAGAAGTCGTCAATTGCAAGATTAACAAGACGATTGCTACAAAACGTCCTGGGTTCCCGAGTGTGGTTACGAGTAACTGCACAATAAAGAGGAATGTGATGCTCGTCAACCAACTGAATCCGAAGAACTTCAGTGGTTCGCTCACTTCAAGTCCTAATAGTTGCACCATCGCCACGTCTAAAATGAGCGCTTGAAGGAACCCGACGACCATGAGAACACCAGACTTCGACAATACCCATGATAGACTACGTTTCGGACGTCCAGCCGGATCATACAATGGATAGACGATCGATAAGAGAAGCGCCCCGACAAAGAGTCCGAGTGACATGAAGTATGGAGCAAACCCTGTACCATAGTTCGGTACCTCGTGAATCGAGTTGTCGACGAGCGACACTGGTCCTGCCATCATCTCGACATTTTCATCGTTCAATCCGATGTCTGCATCTTTCGCACCTTTTACTAGAGCGTCACGAAGTTCATCGCTACCTGATGCGAGATCTGTCATTCCATCTGCGAGTTCTCCGCTACCATCTGAAAGTTCTTGTCCGCCTTCCGCGAGCTGATTCGCGCCGTCCGTCAACTTGCTTGTTCCTGCCCCGGCAGTCTTCGCGCCATCGGCAAGTTCACGACTACCTTCTTGAAGTTTTTGCCCACCGTCCGCTAATTGAGTAGCACCATTCGCCAACTCACTCGTTCCCGAACTTGCGCTTTTCGCACCATCGGCAAGCTTCACACTACCTTCAGACAACTGTCCAGTCGCGGCTACGAGTTTGTCACTGCCTGCCGTAAGTTCAGTTGTCCCGTCTTGAAGTTGTGTTGCACCTTGATTGAGTTTTGAACTCGCTGACACGAGTTCTTGTGAGCGGCTAGCTGCGGTTTGTGTCCCTTGCTCGATTTGACTAGAACCACTTGCTAACGCCTGAGCACCTTCCGCTAACTTCGTTTGACCCGTGTTCAATTCAGAAAGTCCTGACGAAAGTTGTCCTGCACCTGTTTCTGCTTGCGCAAGACCTGCCGCCAATGAGGTCTGTCCCTCTTTCACTTGCGTCGCCCCTGCGGCTAATTGATCAAACCCAGCCGCTGTCGCTTGTTTTCCTTCACTGAGTTGTGCTGCGATGGCTTGAAGCATTTCAGGTGACGCAGATTGACCGGATTCAGCAAGTGCCGTTAATTGTCCAATCAACTCATCCTGTTTCGCCGTCAATTCAGATTTCATTTGTCCAATTCCATTGACCACTTCAGTTTGACCCGCGATGAGAGCAGTGTTTCCTTCTTTCGCTTTCGTCAATGCACCTGCTAGTTGGTTTGCGCCGTCATTCAATGCAGACGCCCCTTCTTTTGAGCGCTCGATGCCAGCAGCAAGGTCTTGAACGCCTTGATTCAACGTTTTCGCACCCGTGTGAAGCTCATCCAATTTAGAGGCGAATGCCCCTGTTCCTTCGACGAGCTGGCTCGTTCCGTCTTGTAAGGCGGATGCGCCATCATTCACGCGGTGTACCCCGTCTGACAAAGCAGTTGACCCGTCGTACACTTGCTGACTCCCATCCGCTAGTGCCGATGAACCTTCTGCTAACTGAGTCACACCATCGTTTAACTGGCTTGCACCATTCGCGAGCTCACGTTGTTTCGTGGCGAGTAGTGTCGTCCCGTCCGCGAGTTCAGATGAACCATCGGACAACTGAGCGATTCCGTCATTTAACTCACTTGCACCATCTGCAAGTTCGCGTTGTTTCGTGGCGAGAAGTTCCGTTCCATCCGCCAATTTGACGGCACCATCCTTCGCTGACGTAGAACCGTCGGCAAGTTTTGTCGCACCATCCGCGGCTTCACCAAGCCCGTCCGCCATGTCATTCAGTCCATCTTTCAATGCACTGACGTACTGTTTCGATACCTCGGTCGAAAGCTCTGCTTTCACTTGCTCCATTGCAGAGCCACCGATTTGTGCGGCTAAGAAGTTATACGATTCATTCGCAATGTACTTCAACTCAAGTTGCTCTGGATGTTCATCTAGAGCAGTCGTCGCCTTCTCCGAAAAGTCTTCTGGAATCTCGATTGCCATGTAATAATCATGGTCTTTCAATCCAGATTCTGCTTCCTTCTTTGTCGTCTCGACAAACTCGAAGGCTTCCGAATCTAGTAACTTATCAATCAGATCGTTCCCGATTTCAAGTGACTCCCCTTCAAATGATGCCCCTTTGTCTTCGTTGACGATGGCGACCGGTAAATCTTTCATCTGTCCATATGGATCCCAGAAAGCCCACAAAAACATACCGGCATACATTAACGGTACGAGCGCGACTGCGAGAATCGGAACCAACACACGTGGGTTCTTAAAGATACTCCGCCACTCCGCCGTCCATAGTTTCCATCCATTCATTTTTTCTCTCCACCTTCACTTATAAAACATAACTATTTTTTCATGTTCCCTATTTTGCTCTCTTACTCGAAAAAAATCAACTATATTTAGTTATTTTTTATAAATTTTTTAAAACAAAAAAAGTCGTGAACAAAAATGTTCACGACTTGTCTTGTTACAAGACCTATATGGTTACGAGTAGAAGCTAATTGGTATCGAAGGATTACCCGCGTTTGGCTCCACGTCCACCGCGTTTCGAATCTGTTTGACGTTTCAACGTCGAAAGACGCTCGTCGCTGTCTTTCAAGAATTTGCTCATCAACGTATCGAATGTTTCTGGTTCACGGCGTTGTTCACCACGACGACCGCCGCCACGTGGGCCGCCACCGCGTGGACCGCCGCCACCGCGCGGACCACCTTGACCTGGGCCACCTGGGCGTGGGCCACGAGAGAAACGCTCACCGGCTGGACGCTCTGGACGTTCAGGGCGTTCACTTACAGGACGATCGACTGCTTTCTTGATGGATAACCCGATTTTCCCATCATTTTCGACGTTCAACACTTTTACCGTGACTTCTTGACCGACTGTCAACACTTCGTTAATGTCTTTGACGTAAGAGTCCGCCACTTCACTGATGTGTACTAATCCTGTCTTGCCGTTTGGGAGCTCGACGAACGCTCCGAAATGCGTAATCCCTGTAACCTTACCTTGTACCTTGCTTCCTACTTCAATTGACATAAAATAATGTACTCCTTTTTTGATTGATTCTTTTCAATTATACGAGTCGTTTCCTCAACGGTCAACGAACCGACTTATTCCTCTGGGGAGAAGTAGAAAATAATCTCTCCATCTTTGGAGAAGAGGAGCTCGTTTCGCGCTAAGTTCGCGATATAATCCTCATCCTGCAAACGCTCCACTTGTTCCTTCAACTCATCTTGCTCGGCTTTCTGTTCTTGCAACTCCACTTTCGCTTGTGCGTAAGCTTGTTGTTGGTCCGATACATAGCCTACCTTTGAAAAGTAACTCTGTCCAATCAATACCATGACGAATAAAAATAGGAGTGAGGCTGCCGCCAAACGACGTCGAAGATGAACTCTTCGGCGATGTGTGTCTTTTTCCAGCTGTTCTCTACGCTCATCTAGCGCTCGAATGCGCCGTTGTCGATCCATCGGATTACGTCCGTTCATCGCCTCATCCTCCTCCTCTTAATACATTAAGTATACTTTTTTTTACGAATCGATACTACCGTCCATCTTCTCTTCTTTAAGTAAACGATACATTTCTTTCGCATCTTCTTTACGTGCATGTTCCGCAATCGAGTCAATGACGACCGTGACGAGCTTGTTTCCGAATCGAATCTGCAGCTCGTCTCCGACTTTAACATCGGTACTCGCCTTCGCCACTTGCCCATTTAGCTGAATCCGACCTTGATCTGCTACTTCTTTTGCGAGCGTGCGTCGCTTGATCAAGCGGGATACTTTCAAAAATTTATCTAATCTCATAACCCTTTCTCCTTTGCCTCGTTCCAAAGAGCATCCATCTGTTCGAGCGTCATCTGCTGAAGGTCACCATTCGCTTCTATATACTCGAATCGACGTTTGAACTTTCGGTTCGTCTGTTCTAACGCTTGCTCGGCATTTAGCCCAACGTATCGCGCGATGTTGACGATGGAGAATAATACATCGCCAAGTTCTGATTCGTCACTCAACTCTTCACGCCACTCGTGCAGTTCTTCTTCCAATTTTTCGAAAGCGCCCGACACGTCATCCCATTCGAATCCGATTTGGCCGGCTTTCTTTTGAAGTTGTTCAGCACGCATCAATGAAGGTTGGTCGACGAGTACACCATCGAGTTGCGATTGTTTCTTTTCCCCTTTTTCCGCTTGTTTAATCGTATTCCAATTTTTTACCACGTCGGAGGCATCTTCGACGGTGACATCTCCAAAGACGTGCGGATGACGGCGGACCATCTTTTCACTGATTGCCCCGATGACATCACGAATATCGAAATATCCTTCGTCTGCACCGATTTGGGCATGTAACATGACTTGAAGCAACACGTCGCCGAGTTCTTCAATGATGGCATCGTCATCTTCTGCGTTGATGGCTTCAATGAGTTCATACGCTTCTTCTAATAAATACTTCCGAAGCGACTCATGCGTTTGTTTGCGATCCCACGGGCAACCGTCCGGTCCACGAAGTGTGGCGATGATTTGTTTGAGCGTTGCAAAGTCTTTTGCCAAATAAGCTTCATCCGCGAGTGGCGGAACATAGAGCGTCGTCAAGTTGTTCACTTCCGCCATGCGGTCCATCTCGAACAACGGAATGTGTTCGATTCGTTCTTGTGTGGTACCCGCAGCTGTCACAAGTGTAACAGGGTGCTCATCCGGATAACGTTCCATCAGTTGCACTTTTACGTCTCCCGCTACAAATCCATCGTACACTTGACCAATCAACACATGTTGCGTCACTTGCAGGCGTTCAAGGTCGAGCGCCGTCGCATCCAACAACTGAAAGCCGTTGATTGGATCGATTTGCAAAGCTTGGAACATCGCATCTAAGAAGCTTTGCCCGCCGAGTACGTGAAGGTCCGCTCCACGTTCCACCAAAAGCTCGACAGTTCGCTCGGCGACGAACGGGTGACCGGGTACAGCATACGTGATAGCCATCTCTTCACTTTTGTTCATCAACGTCTCGACAATTTGATCGTACACCTCTTCAAACGTATCACTCGATTCATAAATCGAATCAAACGACTCGAATGCGAGCCCTTCTGACTCTAACTCACGTACGACAGGGTGTTCTTTCGTCCGTAGCCAAACGAGCGGTTGTTGCTTCAAATGACGGTACACTCCGAGTGGCAATTGATTCAGCTCACCAGATCCAAGACCGACCACCGTGATTGTATAACCCATACTAGTTCTCCTTTTTTTCGAGCACATCGAGGAGGCGACCACCGAACGGGATGAACTCCCATTCCGCAAGTGATAGCATTCGCGTGCTCCATAATCTCCATATATAAAGGACGGCTCCGCTACATACCATCCCGATTAACCATCCGAAGGCTGCGATTCGCGAATCGACCCACATCTGACCAACCCAGTTTAACACGGCAACGAGTAATAACATGGGCACCAGCGCTTTCGATAGCGATTTGTAATGCTTCGACCGAAACGACCCGAGCGGAATCGAACGGTCGAGCGCCCGAAAGTTATAGAACGCCATCGCCAAAAAGCCGAGTGAGGTACCGATGGCCGCCCCTTCAATCCCATAGAAGGGGACAAGCCCCACGTTTACGACACCTTTTGCCAAAATCGCGACAATCATACTGCGAGCCGCAATCCATTCACGGTCGATTGCTTGAAGGCAAGTCATGCTTGCAATCGCTAACGATGCCGCAAACGTACTCGTTGCCAATAACACGAGCGCCCGCGTACCTGACCCATCTTCAAACAAGGCAACGTTTAAGAAAAACATCACCCCCATCAATCCGACGGTCGCAGCACCCGCAATGGCTGTTGTCACCCGAATCATCGAACGGAGCCCTTGTGTCGTTTTTTGCAGATGTCCCGCTCGATAGTGTCGGACGAGTGTTGGGACGTTGGCCATACCGATGGTCGTTGCGAACAGGATTGCAAATTGGACAAGTGGGTATCCCCGGTCGAACACGCCTTTGCTCACTTTCGCCTCGTACGTCCCCCCCATTAAATTGACGATTGTAAAGGAGTCGACGAGTTGCATCCATAAGATTCCAAGCGAGGCAAATCCGACCGCGAGCCCTGTCGTCAACAATAGACGCAATCCATGTTGAAACGTGACACGTCGTACTTTTACGATTCGTAGGCCGCGCGCCTGATAGATTAAAAAGGCAATCGCCACAACCCCACCGACAAGCGTCGCGCCATACGCGTATTGACTGAGCGTGTATGCATCTTTTCCAAGACGTACGCCAATCCATAAGAGCGACAGCATGACCGTCACGCGTACAAAATTTTCTAACACTTGCGACCACGCGCTCGGTCGTAAATCATCCCTTGATTGAAAGGCACCACGTAACACGGCGGACGCCGGCATGAGTAAGTAACTCAAACTGATTACGCGAAGCGCCGGGGCTAACTGTTCATCCCCGAGCCACATCGCGAGTGTCGGGGCGAAGATCCACATCGTGACAACAAGCGTGATAGAAAGAAGAAGCAACGCATAAAAACTGCTCCATAACACTTCTAGCTTCTGGTTCGACCCCTTCGCGCCGACTCCTATTTTTGCAATGACTACCGGCATCGCATAAATTCCGAGCGATGCGACAATCGCAGCGAACGGATAGACGGTTTGATAAGCATAGAGTCCAAAGTCACCCGCCAAGTTTTGATATGGGACGCGATACGCGAAGCTGATCAGTTTAGAGACATAACCGGCAAGGGCGAACAGGACGACTCCTTGTGCAAACTTACTTGGCGACCGCATCGCCCACCAACCGCTTCGTCAGTTCTTCTAATACAGTATCGGCATCATTCAAGAGCTCTGTGAGTGGCATTCGACCACTGAGTGACAATTTCAAGGCTCCGTCTTCTTGACCGATTCCTAGTTTACGACCGAGCGGCATCGTCCATTCCATAAAGGATGGTACATCGAGGGCTGTCGTCGAATCTTTCGATAAGACAATTTCAATCCGTCCAGGCGTTTGTTTGATTCGGCTCACTTTCGCCAGTTCTCCGTAAATCCGTAGACGTGTCAGCTGAATGAGAAGGGCGACTGGTTCTGGGAATTCCCCAAATCGCTCAATCAATTCGTCTTGCAAGGCAAACAACGCGTTTGGTGTATCGACGTATTTGAAACGCTTGTACATCTCAATCTTCAGTTCGCTATCCGACAAATAGTCGTCCGGGATGTAGGCATCCGCTTGGAAGGCGATTTCCGGCTTGAAGACGACTTGTTTCGCCTGTCCACGCATCCGGTCTTTCCGTTCCTCGATTGCTTCGGAGAGCATTTGAGAATACAGGTCGAAACCGACTGAATCGATGAATCCAGATTGTTGTGCACCTAGCAAGTTACCGGCACCTCGAATCGACAAGTCGCGCATCGCGATCTTAAAGCCGCTTCCGAGTTCGGTGAATTCTTTAATGGCTTGAAGACGACTTTCTGCCACTTCGGTCAAGCGCTTATCTTTTCGATACGTGAAGTAAGCATACGCAATTCGATTCGAACGTCCGACTCGACCACGAAGTTGATACAGTTGGGAAAGTCCCATCTTGTCAGCATCATGGACAATGAGTGTATTGACGTTTGGAATGTCGATTCCCGTCTCGATAATCGTCGTCGAGACTAAAATATCCGCTTCCCCTTCAAGGAAACTGATCAATTGGCTCTCGAGTTCGCTCTCGGTCATACGCCCGTGTGCTGTCGCGATACGTGCCTCAGGCAATAGGGCCCGAATCTCTTCCGCTTTCCGCTCGATGCCTTCGACACGGTTGTAGAGGAAGAACGCCTGTCCTCCACGAGCAAGTTCACGCTCTAACGCTTCACGCAAGACGATGCCGTCATATTCCATAACATACGTCTGAACCGGGTAGCGGTTCTCTGGTGGTGTTTCTAACACAGATAAGTCGCGGATTCCAATCATCGACATGTGAAGCGTTCGCGGAATCGGAGTAGCCGTCAACGTGAGTACGTCGATGTTCGTCTTCAATTGCTTCAGACGCTCTTTATGCTTGACGCCGAACCGTTGCTCTTCATCGATGATGACGAGACCGAGGTTCGCGAACGTCACGTCTTTTGACAACACTCGGTGTGTCCCGACGACGATATCAATCGTCCCTTCCTTCAAGCCCTTCTTCGTCGCAGTCATCTCACTCTTTGAGCGGAAACGACTCATGACAGAAACGTTAATCGGAAATTCACTGAATCGCTCGAGCATCGTTTCATAATGTTGTTGGGCGAGGACGGTCGTCGGGACGAGAAACGCGACTTGTTTTCCGGCGAGCACCGCCTTGAATGCCGCTCGGATTGCCACTTCCGTTTTCCCATAGCCGACATCTCCACATAAAAGTCGATCCATCGGACGTGAACGTTCCATGTCTGCTTTAATCTCAGCAATTGAGCGGACCTGGTCCTCTGTCTCAGCATAAGGGAAGGAGGATTCAAATTGCCCCATCTCTTCATCATCCGGTGGAAACGCAAATCCGACCGAAGCTTCTCGTGCCGCATATAATTTAATGAGCTCATCTGCGATATCTTCAACCGACTTGGCGACTTTCGATTTAACTTTCTTCCACTCGGTGCCTCCGAGTTTATAAATCTTCGGTTCTTTCCCTTCGGCGCCGACATATTTTTGAACGAGATCAATTTGATCGACCGGCACATAGAGCGCATCATCACCGGCATACACGAGATGGAGATAGTCCTGATGAATCCCTCCGACCTCGATGGTTTTAATGCCTAAATACTTCCCAATCCCATGATGCACATGGACGACATAGTCGTTCGGCTTCAACTCTTGATAGCTCTTAATCCGTTCTGCGTTCGTTAAGTTCTTCGTCTGACGCTTTCGTTTCGTCACACGTTTAAACAATTCCTCTTCTGATACGACGACGAGACGACTCGTCGACAATTCAAACCCACCTTCGATTTGACCGATGATGACGGATACGCGTCTCGGCTCTAATTCTCCATCGACATTCGTGAACGTTGAATGAATGCCGTAGTCTGAAAGGAGCGCTTCAATCTTGTCCGCGCGTGACTTGTCTCCCGCAAGCACGACAATGCGTTGATCCCCTTGTTGCCAGCGTTCCACTTCTTGCTTTAACAGATGCATCTGCCCATGAAATGCCGGGAGTGGACGACAGCTCAAATGTACCGTCGCGGTTTCCGGAATCCCGGAGCGACGAGATGGAAGTAGCGAGAACGCTACTTGTTTCAAGTCACGAAACACTTTGTGCATCGGGACAGCAAGCGTGTAATTGCTGACCGCCTCCCCTTTTTCGATGAATGAAGAGAACCATTCCGCCTCTTCCCGCTCCTGTACGTCCGCGGCATCATCGATTCGCGCCACTTCATCTAAAATAAGGACGGCGTCTTTGCCAACATAGTCTAAGAGCGTCGATGTATAAAGGAGTGGCGAATACTTTCCAACTTTATCCGGGAAATCACCACGCTCTAAGCGCTCGATGTCCGTTACGACTCCTTCCTCAAGCGCTTGACGAATCACTTCGTTCTCAATCAACTCGACGGTTCGGTCATATTGCTTTCGGAGTGAATGCCCGGCTTGTTTCAACTGATCGTCAGTGGCGATGAACTCGGTGGCAGGCGTGATACACACTTCCCCTACCACACCGAGCGAACGTTGCGTCTCGGCATCGAACGTGAAAATAGAATCGATCTCGGTATCAAATAAATCAATCCGATACGGACGCGCTTCTGTGAGCGGGTAGACATCCAAAATACTGCCTCGTACGGAAAATTCGCCAGGCGTCGTCACGGTCGCTGTTCGTTCATACCCCATATCTGTCAATTGCTTCGCAAAGTCTGCCAACTCGAGATCACTTCCCGGCTTTAGCATGACGCGACTATGTTGCCACGCCTCCGGGCTCGGCATATAGCGTCGTAATCCACCGAGCGGCACGACAACGACGCCTCCTGTTTGATCAAGGAGACGAGTACGGGCATCGATTCGAGCGGCCAACAGCTCAGGACTAGACGTCAGCGACAGTTCAGCGGCCAGCGTCTCATCAATCGGATAAAGCAATGTTTTGTCCGGTCCGATGAGTGATTCGAGTTGATCGAACATCTTTTGTGCTTGATACATGTTATGCGTCACGACGACGAGACGTCTCGATGACGATTTCACAAGTCCTGCGAGGACGAGAGCTTTCGCGCTTGTCGTCAGTCCCGTCACCAATTGACGATCTACTTTTTGTAGCCGCTCACGAATCACGTTCGTCTCCGGGAGCGCCACCATAAATCTCTCTAAAGCATTCATTTGTTTTCCTCCAACTCATACGACAAAAAAGGGTGCTATGACCCTTTAGTTGTATCGATTCATCAGCGCTAGCCAATCTGTATCTACGAAATCAGTGGCTGCGGTTACGGCGTTGTCGAGTGTTTCGTTCAACTCCGGCAAGTCCTCTTTCCGATAGTTCATCAACACCCAGTCGACGACTTTGATCGGATGAGGAGGACGTCCAATCCCAAGTTTTAATCGCTTGAATTCTGCAGTCCCTAAATGTTGAATGAGCGATTTGATTCCGTTGTGACCACCTGCACTCCCTTTCGGACGGAAGCGCAGTTTTCCTGGCACCATATCCAAATCGTCATAGATGACAAGTAAATCGTCAATCTCAATCTTATAATAATCTAAAATTGGACGGACGGCTTCACCCGATAAGTTCATATACGTAAGGGGTTTAACAAGTACAACGCGTTCACCATTGATTCTTCCCGTTCCCATAAGGGCGTTAAACTTCGCTTCATTCAGCGAGATCCCATGCTTTTCAGCGAGGCGATCAATTGCCAAAAAACCGATGTTATGTCGGGTCATCTCAAACTTTTTACCAGGGTTTCCAAGACCGACGATGCATTTCATATCATTTCCTCCTGAACAAAAAAGCCCAAAGGCGAATGCCTCCGGGCCTCGTTTTTTAATCGAATAGGGTACTGACCGATTTGTGCTCGTGGACACGCATGATCGCTTCCCCAAGCAAATGGGCAACCGACATCTGTCTGATTTTGCTCGAGCATGGACGACCCGTCAAATCGATTGTATTTAAAACAACCAATTCTTTGATTGATGAGTTGTCGATACGCTCCATCGCTGGACCAGAAAGGACTGGGTGCGTACATGACGCATACACTTCTTTCGCGCCAGCTTGGACGATTGCATCCGCTGCAAGCGTGATCGTTCCCGCTGTATCGATGATATCATCAATCAAAATTGCTGTTTTCCCTTCAACGCTTCCGACGATGTTCATCACTTCAGCGACGTTCGCTTTCGGACGACGCTTATCAATGATGGCAATCGGAGCTTTCAAACGTTCTGCCAATTTACGTGCACGTGTCACGCCACCGTGGTCTGGAGAGACAACCACGATATCTTTCGCTTGAAACTCTTCTGTTTCAAAGTACGTCGAGATGAGCGGCACACCGAGTAATTGGTCAACCGGAATATTGAAGAATCCTTGGATTTGCGCTGCATGCAAGTCCATTGTGATGACGCGTGTCGCACCTGCTACTGTCAAAAGGTCAGCGACAAGTTTCGCCGTGATCGGCTCACGCGAGCGTGCTTTACGGTCTTGACGTGCATATCCGTAATACGGCATCACGATGTTGATCGTACGGACAGAAGCACGTTTGAGTGCATCAATCATGACGAGCAATTCCATGAGCGTTTCGTTTACAGGTGAGCTTGTTGATTGGATGACATACACATCATCTCCACGAACACTTTCCTCGATGTTGATATAGAGTTCACCGTCGCTGAAACGTTTGACTTGGCAATCACTGAGCGGGACACCAATTTCTTTCGCGATTTCTTCAGCAAGCGGGCGGTTCGAGTTTAAGCTAAATAGACGAATTTCTCGTTCGTATACAGTAGACATGTTTAGGATTCTCCTCCATCGTTTTCCATAATGATTGGCAGCAAGTTATCGTTTCGTGTAACCTTCTTTATTCGTTTGGCGTTCACGTGCAATCGCGAGCGCCTCTTCCGGTACGTCATTCGTAATCGTCGAACCGGCTGCGACAATCGCACCTTTTCCGACTTTTACCGGGGCAATCAAGTTGACGTTACAGCCGACGAACGCATCGTCTTCTACCACTGTCTCGAACTTGTTCTTGCCGTCATAGTTTACCGTGATTGATCCACAACCTAAGTTGACACGTTCGCCGATTGACGCATCCCCGATGTAGCTCAAGTGCGAAGCTTTCGCACCGTCACCAAACGACGATTTTTTAATCTCGACGAAGTTTCCGACGCGTGTGTTCGCACCAAGTACAGCTTGTTGGCGCAAGTGAGCGAACGGTCCGACCTGAGCCGCTTCACCGATTTTGCTATCTGTCACGACAGATTGACGCACGACAGCATGATCTTCAATCACACTATTGCGGATATCTGAGTTCGGTCCGATGACACATTCCGAACCAATTGTCGTCTTCCCAAGGATAACCGTACCCGGATAGATGATTGTATCCGAACCAATCATCACATCTGGAGAAATGTACGTCGATGCCGGGTCCATGAACGTGACGCCTTCACGCATGAGACGTTCGTTCGTACGTTTGCGCATGATTGCTTCCGCCTGTGACAAGGCAACGCGGTCATTGACCCCGATTGTCTCATCAAACGTTGGCGCCGTATGTGCTGCGACAACTTCGCCAGCTTCTTTTGCAATCGAGATGACGTCAGGCAAATAGTATTCGCCTTGCGCGTTATTGTTTCCGACTTGTTTGAGCGCGTCGAACAATAACTCGTTATCGAACACGTACGTTCCCGTATTGATTTCATTGATGGCAAGTTCTGTCTCAGAAGCATCTTTATGCTCAACGACTTTCGTCACGTTCCCATCTTCACCACGAACGACACGACCGTATCCTGTCGCATCGTCTGCAATCGCGGTCAGCACTGTAACTTTCGCTTGTTGCGCTTCGTGATGAGCGAGAAGGGCTTCTAACGTTTCTGCCGTTAGTAACGGTGTATCTCCACAGACGACAAGTGTCGCCCCTGCTTTACCCGCAAGCTCTGCTTCTGCCATTTGAACAGCATGCCCTGTTCCAAGTTGTTCTTCTTGGACTGCATATTCCACTCGTGTGCCGAGCGTATCTTGTACCGCTTCCGCCCCATGGCCAACGATTACGATTTGACGACTGACACCGATTTGGTCTAACTGGTCGACAACGTGCTCGACCATCGGTTTTCCTAGAACCGGATGAAGTACTTTATAAAGCTTTGACTTCATTCGCGTCCCTTTTCCTGCTGCCAAAATGACTGCAAAACGCTCCATTCTTCATTCGCTCCTATCTCACAACAGCTGTGATTGGTCTGTATAGTTCGGCTTTTCTGCAACTAAATCCTATTTACACCGTTTCTACTATATCGAAACCATGCCTTCGTTTCAATAGTTGTACCATTCCTTAACCAATGAAACGCAAAAAAACAGCGGTAGGTAACCTAACCGCTGTTTGCTGTCATTCATTCGTGCCGTACGACACGTGCTGAGGGTCCAGTACATCCACTTCCATATTGGAATAGGTTTCCAATACAGCCGCTTCAACTTTCTGTCGCATCTCCCCGTTAATCGGATGCGCGATGTCCCGAAAAATACCTTCTGGTGTCCGTTTGCTCGGCATGGCGACAAATAGACCGCTACTCCCTTCGATGATTCGAAGGTCATGTACAACGAATTCATGGTCAAGTGTGATTGAGGCCAACGCTTTCATTCTGCCTTCTGTCGCGACTTTGCGAATTTTTACGTCTGTGATCTGCATGTTTCGCATCCCCTTTTTCATCGTTGTCTATGCCATGGTGTGGTCTTCTGTAAGGTTCAGTTGGTTTCGAACGAACGTCATGACTCGATATTGATAACTCTATACCCTCTAATCATAAATCGAAATCAAAATTTTGCCAATCATTTTAGGAACTGTTCCACATTCCCCCGTGAAATGGTGACAAGACCTTCATCTGGGTCGACGTTCGTCAATTTCATCAAGCTGACGTATTCGCTGACCATCTTCTTCTCGGCGCCCTCTGCTTCCATCAAGACACCAACACCCGCAAGGTTTGCTTCGAATTCATTCAAGAGACTCATCATCCCCCGAATCGTTCCCCCCGCTTTCATGAAGTCATCGATCAAGAGCACGTTCGCCCCACGTGGCAGGCTACGACGTGCGAGCGCCATTGTGCGAATCGCCTTCGAAGAACCTGATACATAATTGATACTGACCGTCGATCCTTCCGTTACACGACTATCTGAACGAACGATGACGAATGGTACACCTAATTGTTCTGCGACGGCATAAGCAAGGGGGATTCCTTTCGTCGCAATCGTCATGACCACGTCGACTTTACGATCGGCGAATACAGACGCAAAGACTTGTCCCATCGGTTTCACCTGACTCGGATTGCCTAGTACATCTGTGAGGTAGAGATAGCCCCCAGGTAAGAGACGCTCCGGTTTTGATAATTGCTCACAGAGCGTATCAATCATCTCAAGCGATTTTTCTTTACTCCAGCCTGGGATAAACATGACGCCGCCCGCTGCACCAGGAACGGTCACAAGCTTTCCGATCCCGTCATGAGACAGCATTTCACTTACGATGACAAGGTCTTCACTGATTGACGACTTTGCAGCTTTATAGCGACTTGAAAACATCGACAACGAGACAAGCTGATGCGGATGGTCAAGCAAATAACGGGTCATATCGACGAGACGACCACTTCTACGAATTTTCATACGGATTCTCCTTCACATCTTCAATAATAAACGAATGTTCTATTGAGAATATATCACTTTCATTCGTTTTTGTTCAATGTCTTTTGCCGAGAATCCGAACGACGAACACTTCTGGGCAAAATCCTTTTAGACCATTATAGATGCGATGAGCCTTTTGCTCATGCTCAATGAGCGCAAAGACAGTCGGTCCACTACCGCTCATGAGAACACCTTCTGCCCCACAATGCCGCATCGTTTCTTTGATTTGTTTCACTTCCGGATGAAGCTTGAGCGTCACACTCTCGAGCGAGTTTCCAAGATTTTCGCAAATCCCATGAAAATCTTTTTGACGAATCGCTTCTACCATGGCACCTGTGTTCGGATGATGAACTTCATCCATACGCACGGCGCGATACACATCTGCAGTCGATACTCCTAGCTTGGGCTTTCCGAGTACGACGTAGCATGGCGGCGGTGCCGGAATCATTTCTAACTGTTCACCACGACCTCGAGCAATGGCTGTCCCACCGATGACACAAAATGAAACGTCAGACCCAATCTCCGCACCGAGCTCTGCTAGCTCCTCTAATGACAAGTTTAAAGAGAATAACTCGTTCATCCCACGAAGCGTCGCCGCCGCATCACTCGAGCCACCAGCAAGCCCAGCTGCCACTGGAATTTGTTTATCGAGTACAATCTCCACACCTTGTTGAATATTAAAACGTTCCCGCAACAACTCTGCTGCACGATATGCCAAGTTCCGATGATCATTCGGCACATAGGCGTGCTCTGATTGAATCCGAATCTCATCCGAATCTAAAATCGTCAACTCTAAGCGGTCTGCTAAATCGACTGTCGTCATTACCATTTCTACTTCATGATAGCCGTCCGGACGCTTTCCGAGGACATCGAGCGTCAAATTAATTTTTGCCGGCGCTTTCACACTGATCGTGCGCATCACGTTCACCCTTCCCATTTGTCTCCTGTTCGACATTGTACCGTAAACAGGCGCACAAAAAAAGAAGCAGCTGCCAATGCATCCGCCCCTCATTTATAAATCAATTGCCGAATTCAATTTTAACTGTATCCGTTAGGACATCAGCGTAGCTATACGAGACACGTTCTACATTATGCAGGTCTTCATCCAATTTCACAACGAACACCGCAGGATATGTCTCAACGAGCGTTCCAAACCGAGTAACGACTTTCTTACGACCGCCGTTTGCTTTCAACGTCAATCGTTCACCAACATGCGATTCGAGTTTCTGTCTGATTTCTTGTAACGTCTTTGGCATACGCTTCACCTCACTGTTACAAGTATAGCATAATTGAATATGAAAATAAAGTTTAATATTATAACGACTCGTTTTAAGGTCGTCAACTATTTTTAAGTGGTAAAATTGTGTCAGACAATCGTGCGAATTCTTCTAGACTTAACGTCTCTCCCCGACGTTTCGGATCGATTCCTGCCTCATGAAGCGCGCGTTCAAGTTCGACTTTTTGTTCTTTTCCAATATAGTTTGTTAAGTTGTTCAGAATGGTTTTACGGCGTTGTGCGAAGCTTGCGCGTGCGATATCAAAGAAAAAGGCTTCGTCTTTCACCTGCACCGCCGGCTCTTTGCGCATACGGAGTGTAATTACTGCCGAATCGACGTTCGGTGCCGGAATAAACACGTTCTTTGGAACGACAAAACTGACTTCGGCCTCTGCATAATACTGAATCGCAATCGATAGCGAACCGTACGCCTTCGTCCCAGGTTTTGCCCCAATCCGTTCTGCCACTTCTTTTTGAATCATCATCACGAGCGAGCGGAATTTCACACCACTTTCAAGCAATCGCATGATAATCGGTGTGGTGACATAGTATGGTAAGTTGGCAACAACCGAGATGTCTTCAATGCCTTCTTTCAAAAATTCCTGTTCCACAATCTCGCGTAAATTTAATTCTAAAGCATCTCCATGGATGACTTTCACGTGAGGATACGGAGACATCGTATCTTCCAGAATCGGCAAAAGACGCTGGTCAATCTCAAGCGCTACGACTTTCTTGGCACGCTTGGCCGATTGTTCTGTCAACGATCCGATTCCAGGACCGATTTCGAGCACACCGCTCGATTCGCTGAGTTCCGCCGCACCGACAATCTTACTTAAAATGTTTAAATCGATTAAAAAGTTTTGACCGAGCGATTTTTTAAATGAAAAACCATGTCGCTCTAAAATGGCTTTCGTTCGTTGGATTGTTGCAATATCTTTCAACCCTGTTCCTCCTCTAATTGAGCAAGTGCTTGCTCCCACTCTTCGACTGTGACGCCGAGTGCTTCGACTCGTTTCACGAATTGTTTCGCATTCGGCTCGCCGATTCGAAGCAATACACCGAGTCGCTTCCGACGTTTCGCTGCTGCTTCTCCACCGATCAAATCCGCGTCTAACACCATTTTTCGCGTGACAATCGGCTGGTTCGTTTCAACACGTGGTTCAAACACGGCGCGTAAAACACGGCGAAGCGACTCCGGGCTCGCATGTTCCACTCCGATTTTCCCACGTTTTCCTTTTGCCTCAGCACGTGGCAGATGGGCATGTTTACACCCTTTGACCCTCTCTTCGACGATTGCTCGAATACGGTCTCCCGGATAATCCGGATCGGTCAAAATGATGACCCCACGCTTCTCTTGCGCACGGCGAATTCGTTCAATCGTCTGATCGGATACGGCAGAGCCATTCGTCTCAATCGTATCGACCTCAAACACTTCCTGAAGTCGTGCCGTATCGTCACGCCCTTCTACGACGATGATTTCTTGTATTTTCTCACGCATTGTCTGTTCCTTCTTTCTCTTCTTCCTGCTTTGGAATGACCCAGATGGTAAGCGGCTTGCGACCAAACGTCACAGCCTCCTCCAACTCATCCATCATGATGTCGATTTTTTGACCTTTGATCGCACTTCCCGTATCTAGCGCAATCGCCATGCCAATCCCTTCCACATACACGCGGGTACCGAGAGGAATGATGGCCGGGTCGACGGCGATGATGCGCATGCCCTCGAAGAGAATCGTATCCGTCACATCATAACCGCTTCTTGTCAGTACTCGTCCGTCATACGTCACCGTGTCTTCTGGATTGTTCGTATAAGCTGTTGCTTCTACGAGTAACTGCTTCGCGGATGAGAAATCTAACACATCGTCCGTTTTCGGTGGCTCTGCTATCTCGACTTCAGCTTCCGGGATGAATGGGCTCGACTCGTCCGCTGTCGTAGGCTCTGTAACGGGCTCTGTGACCTTTTTCGTCCCGACTTTGATAATCTGTGGCATTGCTTTACGTAACGTCTCGACATCCGTTTTCGTACGATTTGTAATTGTACCATTTTCCACAGTAAGTGCATACCTTGTCCGTTCGAGTCCAGGAACTCCGACCTGCACGGTTTGCTTCACACCTTCTTCAAGCGTGTCGTCTTCTTCCTCGACCATATCGTACGGAATCAATTGACTCTCGTATTGAACGACATCACGATTCGTATTGACCGTAATCGTCATTCCTTCCCGTATCGGTGTCGATGCGTCTGGTAGCACCGTGTCACGTTCTGTCACGTCAACATTCGCTTCCCTCAGTAACTGTGCTACATCCGTTGCCATCGTATAGATGGTTGACGCATCTTGCCCGACGATTAAATTGACTCCAACAACAGGCTGGTAGCGAATTGTCATCCCATTCGTCACAGCAGTACGTACAGACGGATAAACCGTATCTCCGTCTCGTACAGTCACCCCGTACCGCAGTAAAACATCCTCTACGGTCCGCTCTCTCGTTTGAATGACTTCTGTTTGTCCGTATCCGATTTGAAGCGAGACCTCATGTGAACGTTCGATTCGAATGAGACGATCTTCCGGAACGTCCTCGCTCAATGCCGGAGTAACATAATCCGTTTCGTCTAACGTGATATTCAATTCCTCGAGTACCTCGAGGACGGAATCGGCCCGTGTCTCATGCTCAATTACCACGCCGTCATCGATGACCTTGATTGGTTCAGGTTGCAACATGACGTATGCGACAGACGCAGTCACAATCACGCCTATACTGGCGAATACACGCTTGATCATGGGAGGCGGAACAGTTTCTTCGCGTTGACCGTCGTCGCTTCTGCCAACTCCTCATACGAGATGTCTCGAAGTGACGCGATTTCTTCCGCAACGTACTTCACATAGGCCGGTTCGTTTCGTTTTCCGCGGAACGGAGTTGGCGTCAAGTATGGGCAGTCCGTTTCGACAAGAAGACGATCTAACGGTACTTCTTGTGCGACTAACTTTGGAACTTTCGCATTTTTAAACGTGACCGGTCCTCCTAAAGAAATATAGAAGTTCAAGTCTAGGCAACGAGGGAGAAGTTCTACTGACATGCTGTAACTATGGAAGACCCCACCGACTTCCTCTGCATGTTCTTCTTCCAAAATATCGAGCACGTCTGCCGTTGCTTCGCGGTTATGGATGACGATTGGCATATTTGTCCGTTTCGCGATGGCAATCTGTTGACGGAATAGGCGCTGTTGTACATCTTTCGGTGACTTATCCCAATGATAGTCGAGACCGATTTCACCGAGTGCCATCACTTTTGGGTGACTCATGAGTGTCTCGATCCGTTCTAAATCCGCATCCGTACAGTCGATCGCATCGACCGGGTGCCATCCGACGATGGCATAGATGTCTTCATATGTTTCGGCTAGCTCGATGGCTCGGTCGATGGTCGGCGTATCAAATCCGACGACGAGTAGCGGAGAAACGCCGGCTTCTCTTGCCCGCTCAATCGTCTCCTCCACATCTTCATTGAACTGCTCCGCATTAATGTGCGTGTGTGTATCAATCAACATCTTGGTTCCTCCTTAGAAAAAGAGAGGGAGACCGTGGTCTCCCCCATTTCATTATTTGACGATGGCACCGTTCGGCATTTGATCAGAGACTGTCGCAAGTTCTAACTTGCCGTCACGGTCCGCAGCTAAAATCATCCCTTGTGATAATTCTCCACGGAGCTTGACTGGTTTCAAGTTTGCGACAACAATCACTTTCTTGCCAACTAAATCTTCAGGGGCATACCATTCAGCAATACCTGACACGATTTGACGCGTCTCTTTCCCGAGATCAACTTGAAGTTTCAACAGTTTTTTCGCTTTTTTGATCTTATCGGCTTCTACGATTTGACCGACACGGAATTCGACCTGATCAAAGACATCGATCGTGATTTCAGGACGAACGTCTTCATCGACTTCTTCTGTCGCTGTCTCCGTTTCCTCAATCCGCGCTTTCGATGCTTGACGCATCATTTCTTGGATCGCATCCACTTCTTCCTTCACGTCACGACGTGGGAAGATTGGTGTCCCGTCTGTCACGACAGCGTTATTGAAGTCGGCAAACGTCTCTAACGCTTCCCAAGACATGTCTTCCCCTTCGAGTCCGAGTTGACGGAACATTTCTTTCGGTGCACGTGTCATGAACGGTTGAATCATGATGGCAACGTGACGAAGTACGCCCGCGAGGTGTGTCATGACAGAAGCGAGTTCTTCGCGTTTCGATTCATCTTTCACGAGTACCCACGGCTGCGTCTCATCAATATATTTATTCGCACGGCTGACGAGTTGCCAGATGTTTGTGAGGGCGACCGAAAACTCCATGTGTTCCATGGCTTCTTCTGTTTTACGAGTCGTTTCTTTCACCATGCTCAATAACGCGTCATCAAACGCTGTGACATTTCCGGTGTACGCCGGGATATTCCCATCGAAATACTTTTTAATCATCGCGATGGTACGATTCAATAAGTTCCCGAGATCGTTCGCTAAATCAAAGTTCAAGCGATCGACGAACGCTTCCGGTGTGAACGTACCGTCTGCTCCGAATGGTACTTCACGAAGAAGGTAGTAACGAACAGAATCCAATCCGTAGCGGTCAATCAACGGAATCGGATCCACCACGTTTCCTTTTGATTTCGACATCTTCCCGTCTTTCATGAGCAACCAACCATGCGCAAACACTTGTTTTGGTAACGGAAGGTCAAGCGCCATCAAGAGAGCTGGCCAAATAATCGTATGGAAACGAACGATTTCCTTTCCGACTAAATGGACATCAGCCGGCCAATAGCGATTGAAGAGCTCGTCGTTGTCTGTCCCGTACCCGAGTGACGAGATATAGTTCGTGAGCGCGTCGACCCATACGTAAACAACGTGTTTTGGATTCGATGGGACTTGTACGCCCCAATCAAACGTCGTACGTGATACAGCTAAATCTTGAAGACCTGGCTTCAAGAAGTTATTGATCATCTCTGTCTTACGAGATTCTGGCAAAATGAAATCAGGATGTGACTCGAAATATTCAATCAAGCGATCCGCATATTTGCTGAGACGGAAGAAATAGCACTCTTCGCGCACGAGCTCGACCGGATGTCCGCTGTCAGGACTTTTTCCATCGACAAGCTGAGACTCTGTATAATACGTCTCATCTGGTACAGAATACCATCCTTCGTATTCACCAAGATAAATGTCTCCATTTTTAAGTAACGTTTCAAAGACGTGTTCGACAACCTTCTTATGACGGTCTTCTGTCGTACGGATGTAATCATCGTATGAGATCTCAAGACGGTCCCATAGGACTTTGATTTCTTCGACAACTTCATCGACGAAAGCTTGTGGCGTCACGCCTGCTTCTTTCGCCTTTTCTTGAATCTTTTGACCATGCTCATCCGTTCCCGTCAAATAGCGGACGTCAAATCCTTTTAAACGTTTGTAGCGAGCAACCGCATCACCTGCTACCGTGGTATATGCGTGTCCGATATGCAATTTTGCACTCGGATAATAAATTGGGGTTGTAATATAAAAAGTCGGCTTCGCCATGATTTATTCTCCATCCTTTCGACATATGCAATTCTCATTATACACGGTTCGACAAAAGAATTTCCAAACCTAATTGTTTGGAATTATTTTGCGTTTAATTCGTCATAAATGTTCCAAAAATACCCTTTCTTTGTTTCAAGTTCAAACTATCGGGGAAATTTAGGTATATATCGCTCTTGATTCGACAAATTTCGAAAAATTGCTTTTCCAGATAGTAAGCAGTTGACTGCAATTGGAAAGTTTAGTATGCTTTTTGCTGTAGTCACATTGTCGAATTTTGACGATTCATGTCACCACGAGATTTCGACACCATTGGAGGAGGAAACACAAATGAAATCTACAGGTATTGTTCGTAAGGTTGATGAGCTTGGTCGTGTCGTTATTCCAATCGAATTGCGCCGTACACTTGGGATCGCAGAAAAAGATGCTCTCGAGATTTACGTCGACAACGATCAAATCGTTTTGAAAAAATATAAGCCAAACATGACTTGCCAAGTTACAGGTGAAGTATCAGACGATAACTTCAAATTGGCAGATGGCAAACTTATCTTGTCACCAGAAGGTGCACAACGTGTTCTCGTTGAATTGAAGAACATGCTCGAAAACTACTACAGCGAAGAGTAAGCAAGGATTTCCTTGCTTACTCTTTTTTGTGCAGTTGATGATACGCATCATAGACATCGTTTCGTGATTCACCACGATCTTTTGCGGTCTGTTTAATGGCCGCGTTTGGCTTCAATCCCTCTTCTATATAATGAACAACATGTTCATAGACAGAGAGCGCTTCCCACCACATTGTCGTAGGTGCCGCTTCTGTCGCACCGCTCACAAGAACGACGAACTCTCCGCGTACTTCACCTTCGCACCACTGTAACGCTTCATCGACTGATCCTCTCAAAAACTCTTCGAACGTTTTGGTTAACTCTCTACCTAATACAAGCTGACGGTTACCAAACACTTGTCGAATCGCCGTTAACATCTCCTTTAATCGATGAGGGGCTTCATAGAAAATAATCGTACCCTGCTCATATCGAATCGACTCGAGGACATCGACGCGATCTTTCTTTTTACGTGGTAAAAAACCGTAATAGAGGAAACGTTCTGTCGGAAGACCTGAAGCAACCAACGCCGTAAGTGCTGCATTGGCACCTGGTAAGACGACCACTGGAATGTTTGTCTCGATGGCTAACCGTACGAGATCACTCCCCGGATCTGAAATACCAGGCATTCCAGCATCCGAAACAACCGCAACTGACTTTCCAGCCAAGAGATCTTCAATCAGTCTCGGTCCACTTACTTCTTTGTTGTGTTCATGATAGCTAATCAGTTTTGTTGGAATTTCAAAGTGGCGACAAAGCTTCATCGTTTGGCGAGTGTCTTCCGCTGCGATTAAATCCACTTCTTGAAGCGTTCGCACCGCTCGATATGTCATATCTTCCAAATTGCCGATTGGCGTTGGTACGACATACAACGTTGGTTGTTCAGTTTGATAACTCTTCTGTGAATTCATTAGTCGTCCCCTCCATCAACTTCTCTTTTTGCGCGCGGGTCAATTGTTTAATGGACCATTCGTATTGCATGGCCTCCCGTTTCGTATCGAACGATTGCACATACCGAAGTCGTACGGGAAGTCGAGCTTTCGTATACTTCGCCCCTTTCCCAGCATTATGTGCAATGATTCGCTTTTCCACGTTCGTTGTATAGCCTGTATAATACGTCCCGTCCTGACATTCCACGATATACGTATAATGTTTAGGCATCGAGAATGGCTCGCATCGCTTCCGTATACGTATCGTCTTCTTCATATACAACAAATGGTGGTAAAATTTTAAGACCTGCTTTTCCATCTTTCGATCCCTCGATTAATAACGTATTCGCTTCGCGTCCAGCTTTCGGATATACGAGCTGCATTCGCTTCGGTTCAATTCGGTAGGTACGCATCAATGTCAGGATATCGAGTAAACGTTCTGGCCGATGCACGAACGCCACTTTCCCTCCTGGTTTGACGAGTTGACTAGCCGTTTTAATACAATCTTCTAACGTGCACAACACCTCATGGCGTGCAATGGTATGATGTTCGTTTTGATTCCGTAATGACGTTTCATTTGCTAGAAAATATGGGGGATTACACGTGACCACATCATAACGAGCGTGCCCGAGTTGTGCCGCTGCCGCTTTGACGTCCCCCTCTACAACTTGAATTCGATTTTCGAGGCGATTGACCGCCATGCTTCGATTCGCCATATCGACGAGTTTCGATTGAATCTCTACACCTGTAATCGTTCCTTTTGTACGATACGACAAGAAAAGTGGGATTGCTCCCGTACCGGCGCACAAATCGACCAATTGCCCTTTTTGAATCGGTACCCATACAAACTCCGCCAGTAGTACCGCATCTAATGAAAACGAGAACACATCGTCACTTTGAATAATCTTGCCAGGGCGTCCAAGCAGATCATCAAGGCGCTCTCCATCCTTTATCGTTACCATTGTTTCCTCCTTCTATAAAAGAAAGGCGACGGATAGGGAATCCCTATCTATCGCCCCGTATTAATGTTTATTGAGCATCGACAAACAGAAGAGACAATCCCCATCTTTTCGTACCTGTCCGTAATGGAGGTTACAAATATGGAATCCTTCTTGATACAGAGCAGCCAAATTGTTCTGCCCTTTTCCAGACAATGCGATTTGTGAATCACCATTTGTCGTATCAACTTCTGCCAATTGTTCGACTTTTTCGCGCAAGTGATGATTCTCTAGATACATATGCTGATTCTCTTCAAGCAAATAGGCGAGCTGTTCTTTTAATACGCCTAAGTGCTCCGTTAAGAGTTGCATCTGTTGCTCGATCGCATCTACACGCATCATCACTTCTTTTTTGTCCATTCTTTCCACTGCTCAGCACCCCATCACTGTTTTGACGGTTTTCGTTTAATCGCACCCACTTCAACAAGTTCATCAATCGTATATGTGACGACACGCGTCCGATCGTGAAGTTCAACTTGAATAAGTTGGTCCAAAATGTTGAGACCGATTACACGACCATCACCTTCTGGAATTTTGATTCGCTTGCCGACGTCTGGTAAATCGCGTTTTAATTCTTCGTATGTGTCATTCTCATATTTTAAACAGCACATCAAACGACCACACACTCCAGAAATTTTATTCGGATTTAACGAAAGATTCTGGTCTTTGGCCATTTTGATGGAAACTGGTTCAAACTCCCCAAGAAATGACGAACAACAAAGAACTCGACCACATGGTCCAATCCCACTTAGTAGCTTCGCTTCGTCACGAACACCGATTTGTCGGAGTTCGATCCGTGTCCGAAACACGCTAGCCAAGTCCTTTACCAATTCTCGAAAGTCGACGCGACCCTCGGCAGTAAAATAAAAGATCACTTTATTGCGATCAAATGTATACTCAACATCGACTAACTTCATGTCTAATTGATGTTCTCGAATTTTTTCTTCACAGACGGCGTGAGCATCAACGGCTGCCAGTCGATTATCGCGTACGATATCCGCATCCTTTTGGTCCGCGACGCGAAGGATTGTCTTCAACGGCATGACGACTTCATCTTCGCCGAGCTTTTTATCGACTTGGACGACTTCGCCATACTCAATGCCACGTACCGTTTCAACGATGACATGTTCCCCACGTTTAAGCGTTGCATCGCCTGGTGAAAAGTAATAGATTTTTCCCGCTTCTTTAAAGCGGACTCCAACTACTTCAAGCACGCGCTTCTATCCTTTCTGCAAATCGAACGAAAGTCGTTCGAAAGTTAATTGAGGATTGACGTTTGCCTCGAGACGTCGAATTGCCGCATGCACACTTTCAATTGCATGTGTGAGTTTAGAGACAGATCGATTCTGAATAAATGCGTTATATAAAGCCGCCTCGTTCTTAAATAGCTTTGGAGTATACGTATCTCGCACTTTGAGATGAAGTGCCTCCTCTAACCAATGTTCGAATAATTCGAGGCCAACTCGTAACTCATTTCGTCCTTTAAAATGTCCTAACCATTTTTCCTGGGCGAACAAGAGCAACTCTTGAGGTCGTTTCGTCAATACTTCAATTAATTGTACCACTAGCCCATACGCCTGTACAAACCACTCCTGCTCAACTGCTTCTTTCGCATCATCCCATTTTGGATAAACGGTTAAAGCAAGGTAAGCCAAATCGTACGTACACGACAATTCTTCTGACATCGTTTGTGCTAACTTCGCGCGGTCAATCGGGCGAAAAGCAAGTTGTTGAGCTCGCGAACGAATCGTTGGAAGAAGTAACTGTGGTTGTGTCGTCACCAAAATAGCAAGTTTTCCCACACCTGGTTCCTCAAAGAACTTCAATAAACTATTTGCCGCTTGAGTCGTCATCTTATGAGCTTGATGGATGACATACACTTGGCGATCTCCTTCAGCACCTCGTAATGATAGGTCGCTGAGTAGTTGTTGAATCTGTTCTTTTTTAATGCTAGCTCCGTCCGGCTCTACTTCGATATAGTCAACAATGTTTTTTGAATCCATGCGTCGACAATTTCGACACACTCCACACGGTTCTGCTCCTTGTGGGGATTCACAAAACAAGGCTTTCGCAAACAATGTGGCTGTTTCAATTAAGTATGGTTCATAATCGCCCGAAAAGATGTACGCATGCCCAACTTTATTCGAAATGATTGAATTTTGAATGATTCGAGCAACAACTGTTTGCGACTCATTTAATTCCTGAAAACGCATATGCCCAACTCCCATTAAAACTGATGGAATCCTTCAATCGGCAAGACGAATACAGTCGCACCTCCAACTTGTACTTCGACCGGATAAGGAATATACGAGTCAGCATGTCCTCCCATTGGAGAGATTGGTGTAATCATTTGATCGCGACTCGAACAGTTCGATTGAATCACATCCATTAAATCATCGAGACGTTCCTGTGGAATACCCATCATAAACGTTGTATTCCCTTCTTTTAAAAATCCGCCTGTTGTAGCTAATTTCGTTGCACGAAAATCTTGTTCGACCAATGCGTCAGACAAACGTGCGCTATCCTTATCATGTACAATTGCAATTACCATTTTCATCATTGTTGTACGCCTCCTTGTTGTAATCGTTCTATTGTATAATCGAGTACCTCATCTTGAATACATTCAATCGATTGATCGGCATCGATTCGGATGATTCGTTCTGGGTACTGTTTGAGTAACGTTTGAAATCCTTCGTAAACACGCTCATGGAACGCTTGATCACGACTTTCAATCCGATCGAGTTGCCCTCGATCTTTCATTCGTGCACTCGCTCTTTCAGGGCTCAAGTCAAACAAAAAAGTCAAATCCGGTGTCAAACCGTTCGTTGCCCATTCATTCAGCGACTGTATTTGATCAAGGTCATATTGTAAACCGTATCCTTGATAGGCAATAGATGCATCGATGAAGCGATCACACAGAACAATTGCTCCTCGCTCCAATGCCGGACGAATCACTTGTTCCACATTTTGTGCTCGTGAAGCAGCATAAAGCATCATTTCCACTCGTGGCGTCATCTCATGATGATCCGGGGATAATAAGACTTCGCGGATTTGATTGCCCACCGTTGTTCCTCCAGGTTCACGGGTTACAACGATGTCATATCCTTTTTGTTTTAGACTCTCGACTAATAGTTGAAGTTGTGTAGACTTACCTGATCCATCTGGTCCTTCAACCGTTATAAACATTCCGCTCACTTTTTAAAACTCCTCTACAATAACGTCAATTTGCTTTATCATAACATGCTTACTTGCTTGAAGCTTCCTCCCTAAGGAAATCCACTCTAGGAGCACTCGTATTTTTTCCTCAGTAATCCGCTCTCCTTTTAGAATCCATGGAATTCCTGGTGGATATGGAATCACCGTTTCTGCTGAAACACATCCGATTGCCTGATTGAAGGATACACGTCGTACTTGCTCATCCCCTATTAACGTATAAAGTTCAGATACACGTTGTGTTTGAGGGAAAGGAAAAATCGTTTCATCCTCATCAATGATTGGCACATGTGTAGCGGCTTTTTTAATTAATTTAATCCAATGCTCAATTTCCTGCTTTGTTATTTCCCTTAATGGCAAACAGAATAACACATGATCCACTGCAGCTAATTCAATATCGATTCCGATTGATGCAAGATGTTCACTAAAGACTAATCCATTTTTCGGATACGTCATGACCGTTACTTTCGTAAAATCGTCCCCCACTTTGACAGTAAAACCTGCACGCTTCAGCTCAAGTACAAAATGAGCATGACTCTTTTGAATAGAAGACCATGCTTCGTCCGTTAGACTTTCTAAATAGGACCGTGCATAGTCTAATGAAGCCATAATAAGATAAGAAGGACTTGATGTCTGAAATGAAGATAATGCATGCTTTAACCGAATTTCATCGATGTCTTCTTTATAGTGAATCCAAGCTCCCATCGTCAATGCAGGTAGCGTTTTATGTGCAGACTGTACAACTGCACTCGCTCCCTCAAAAATCGCAGAACGCTGAAGCAATTTAGGATGAATTAAATGGGCACCATGTGCTTCATCGACGAGTAATGGAATCTCAAGTGAAGACAAATAATTTGAAATCGCACGAATATCGGCCATGTCTCCATAGTACGTAGGAGACGTTAACATGACGGCTCGTCCTCCCGGGAATTCTTGAACAGCCTGTTCAATCGTTTCTAATGTCACCACGGTTGGAATTCCTGTACCACGTTCAATTGTAGGTGTTAATAGGATTGGTTTTAACCCTAACCATTCAATTGCGTTCCAGACCGACTTATGTGAGTTTCGTTGAACGTATACTCGCTCACCACGTTTTACAGTTGCCGCAAGCATGCTCCAATTTCCAACAGTTGAACCATTGACGAGCCACTTACTTTTACTTTCATACAGTTCACCCAATGCTTTTTCTGCTTGATCGATAATACCAGAAGCGTCATGTAAATCATCTAAATGTGCTAGTTCTGTCAGGTCATATGGCATCACCTTGGCAAATGCACTCGGTAACGTATGATCAGTCACGGTACCATTATGATGTCCGGGGACGTGAAAGGATACGCGATGTTCACTCACATGCTGTTCTAGAGTCTCTAGAAATGTAAAAGGATTTTTCCGAGAAGGAGCCATCTGTTATTCCTCCTTAACTATTGACTATGAAAAAAAGACGATCAAGCATATGCTTGATCGTCTACTGCGTTGTTGCCTGGCAACGTCCTATCCTCACAGGGGGAGATCCCCCAACTACTTTCGGCGCTGAGACGCTTAACTTCCG
>NZ_JAQPZO010000017.1:0-12275 GCF_037619445.1 Exiguobacterium sp. USCH10
TTCGAACCCACGCAGGCTGTTACACCCCTGACGGTTTTCAAGACCGTTCCCTTAAACCACTTGGGTACACCTCCAAAGCTCATATGCAATTCGTGAGCAACAGTGTCGCTCGACATGATTTATAGTACCAACTGAAGAGACAGATGTCAAACCCTTTTGTGAAAAAACATTAAAAAAAATTGAGCGCCTCAAAATCGAGGCGACTCAAGTGTTTAGTTCGGCATTTCAATCTTTTCTTTCCCACCCATGTAAGGACGAAGCACTTCTGGAATGACGACTGATCCATCTGCCTGTTGATAGTTTTCCAAAATCGCTGCCACCGTTCGACCGACTGCTAATCCTGAGCCGTTCAATGTGTGAACAAATTCTGGTTTTGCGTTGGCATCACGACGGAAGCGAATTCCCGCACGACGCGCTTGGAAATCTTCGAAGTTAGAGCAAGAAGAAATCTCACGATACATCCCTTGTGCTGGCATCCATACTTCGATGTCATATTTTTTCGCAGCTGTGAAGCCGAGGTCTGCCGTGCACATGCTGAGTACTTGATACGGAAGTCCAAGACGCTTCAATACCTCTTCAGCATGACCTGTCAATAATTCTAGTTGTTCATATGACTCTTCTGGTTTCACGAAGCGGACGAGCTCGACTTTGTTGAATTGGTGCTGACGAATCAAGCCACGTGTATCACGACCAGCTGAACCGGCTTCAGAACGGAAGTTAGCGCTATATGCTGTATACGTAATCGGAAGCTGTGTTTCCGGGATGATTTCTTCACGGTGCATGTTTGTAACTGGCACTTCAGCTGTTGGAACGAGGAAGTAGTTCGTATCCGCTACTTTGAACGCATCTTCTTCAAATTTAGGAAGTTGACCTGTTCCGATCATCGAATCACGATTGACCATGTACGGCGGCAATACTTCTGAGTATCCATGCTCGTCTGAATGAAGGTCCATCATAAAGTTGATCAGAGCACGTTCTAAGCGAGCACCTAATCCTTTATAGAAGACAAAACGGCTACCCGTTACTTTTCCTGCGCGCTCGACATCGACGATTTTTAGGTCTTCCATCACGTCCCAATGTTGCTTCGGCTCGAAATCAAAATCAGGCTTCGTTCCGATTTCACGAATTGTCACGTTATCATCTTCTGTCTCACCGATTGGAGTTGACTCATGTGGGATGTTTGGAATGCTGAGCAAGATCAAGTTGAGTTCCGCCTCTACTTCTCGTAACTCCACATCCAACAATTTGATTTCATCCCCAAGACGGCGTGTTTCTAAGATTGGACCTTCTGCATCTTGTTTGTTGCGTTTTAATTCAGCGATTTGTTTTGTCGCTTCATTGCGCTTCGCTTTCTTTACTTCCACTTCGTTAATCAAGTCACGGCGCTTTTCTTCTAACTGCGGGAAGCGGTCAAGTGCACTCAAATCTTCTCCACGGTAAGCTAATTTTTCTTTAATCCCTTCAAAATCTTGTCGTAAACGTTTAATGTCTAACATTGCTATTCCTCCTTTTTTCATATAAAAAAGGCGGCACGTCCCTTTCCCGTAGGAAAGGGACGAACCACCTTGGATCCGCGTTGCCACCCTCGTTGCCCAAATGCATGAGCCACTCGATGCACGTAACGTGTGCCAAACGTGACTTGTTTCCAAGTCAATGCTCCGAGGCCGATTCGGTTACGCCATCTCACTAGTTTGCACCAACCACTAGCTCTCTGTCAGTAGACGTACGTAACGTACTTATTCTCATCATCGCATCTGTCATTGAATTAATCTTACTTTACAACATCTGAACTTGTTCGACAAGACTGATTTTTCCAAGTGCCAATCTGATTTGATCGAGGAAATCAACAAATGCTCGCGTCATTCTCGTCAAAAACGAAGCCGTATCAACCGCCTCTGCCGTGACAAGCGTCATCTTCGGAGGCGTCTCCCCTTCTAAATAGCGAACTTGATCCGAGGAGTCGATGGTAACCGTACCTGCCTGTGTATCGACCTTGACCGGAGCGTCTAGTTCGAGCAGTTCAACTTTCGGTTCAGGGACAGGTTTCCCTTTTTCGACTAACACTTCAAAGTCATTCGTCGTCCGGACAGCGACTTGTTCCGTTTCACCTTGAGAGACCGTTGCCGTTTCCGAAATGGTTTCCCCCGTCCGTAAAATCGGTGTCATGACGAAATCTGCGTATGCATAGTCGTGTAACGCTTTCGTCGCGACGTAGCGTCCCTCATCAGATGGTGCGCCAAGAACGACGGATAACACAGTGCGACCATCCCGTGTCGACACACCGACAAAGCAATAGCCTGCTTCATTCGTTGTTCCTGTCTTAAAGCCGAGCATCCCCGGATAGGCGAGATCCCGGTCGGCAAGCATTCGGTTCGTCGCGTCAAAGCGAACACCGTCGACATCCACGTATGCCCGTTTCGTCACGTCGAGCACTTCCGGATAAGTCGTCAAATACGCAATCGCCAACTTCATTAAATCATTGGCAGATGTCAAATTATCTCCTGGTAGACCGGCTGACACAGAATCGAGTCCCGATGCATTCGCAAACGTCGTTTGTGTCATCCCTAACTCATCCGCTCGACGATTCATTTCTTTGACGAACGCCTCTTCTGAACCAGATACCGCTTCCCCGAGCGTCACAGCCGCTTCGTTCGCCGAACGAATTAATGCTGCATCGTATAACTCTTTGACGGTATACGGTTTATTCAGTAGCGGGATTCGTGCAAGTCCCGGTTTTCTCGTCAGCGCCAAGGCAGCGTCACTCGGTGTAACCTCTTGATTCCAACTGAGCTTTCCTTCTTCGATTGCTTCACGCGTCAAAAATGCCGTCATCAGCTTTGTGATCGAAGCCGGTTGAAGCATGGCATCTTCCTGTTTTGTAAATAAGACCTGCCCTGTCGTCACGTCTACGAGCATCGCGCTCGCCGCGTCGACTTTTGGCGCGGCCGCAGAGGCGACTGAGGGTACGATTACTTGTACAAGCAACATGGCAACAAACATCATGATTAAATAGCGAGCCTTCACATAGTTTCCCCTTTCTATACGCTTCTTTGTTCAGTGTAACAAAAAATAAGTTTGAAGGACCCCCTTTCCATGAGGTCCCTCAAACTTATGCATATTGCTTCTGATTTTCTTTAACCATCTCGATAAAATAACGGTGCAATGATAAATCTTCTGTCAATTCTGGATGGAACGAACAAGCCAGGTACTGGTTGTAACGAACTGCTACAATCGCTTCCTCAACTTCAGCGAGCACATCTACTTCCGGTTCAACTCGCGCCACTTGTGGGGCACGAATAAACACCGCTTCGACTGGCTCATCAATTCCTTTTACCGGAAGATCGACTTCAAAACTGTCGACCTGACGTCCGAATGCATTACGTTTTACTGTCATCGGAATTTTCTTTAAGTGGGCGTCATACCCTTCGACTTCGTTCGCGAGAAGAATCATGCCGGCACATGTGCCAAACATCGGTAACGTCTCCATGTCGCGAAGTGGCTCAAGTAACTCATAACGATCGAGTAAGCGTCGCATCGCGGTACTTTCTCCACCTGGTAAGACTAATCCATCGATTGCTTTCAAGTCTTCTAGCGAGCGGACTACAACGGTTTGAGCACCGAGCGCTTCAAGCATACGAACATGCTCACGAATTGCGCCCTGCATCCCTAATACGCCAATCGTTACCATCTTACCAGCCTCGTGGTGCCATGAGTTCTTCATCTTTGAGCGTACGGACGTCTAGTCCTTTCATCGCCTCACCTAATCCTTTTGAAAGATGTGCGATCCGCTCATAGTCATCGTGGTACGTTGTCGCTTCTACGATGGCACGTGCGAATTTCTCTGGGTTCTCCGCTTTGAAGATACCAGATCCGACGAAGACACCATCTGCTCCGAGATGCATCATCAAGGCAGCATCAGCTGGTGTCGCGATTCCACCCGCCGCAAAGTTAACGACCGGGAGACGACCCGCTTCACGAATTTGCATAAGCACTTCAAATGGAGCTCCGAGATCACGAGCCTCTGTCATGACTTCATCCACGCTCATCGACAAGAGACGCTTCACTTGTGCTTGTACGGTGCGCATGTGACGAACCGCTTCCACGATGTTCCCTGTTCCTGGCTCACCTTTTGTACGAATCATTGCCGCGCCTTCGCCGATACGACGAGCCGCTTCGCCAAGGTCACGTGCTCCACATACGAACGGTGCTGTATAGTCGCGTTTGTACAAGTGGAACTCTTCGTCTGCCGGCGTCAATACTTCACTCTCATCGATAAAGTCGACCCCCATCGACTCGAGGACACGCGCTTCAGCGATATGTCCGATACGGCATTTTGCCATAACCGGAACAGATACTGCTCCCATGACATCTTCAATGATTGTTGGGTCGGCCATACGGGCAACTCCACCCATTTTACGGATATCCGAAGGTACGCGTTCAAGTGCCATGACAGCAACCGCACCTGCAGCTTCAGCAATTTTCGCCTGCTCTGCGTTGATGACGTCCATGATGACGCCACCTTTTTGCATTTCAGCCATCCCACGTTTTACTTTATCTGTTCCCACTTGTCTCTTTTCCATTGAAATCCCTCCATGAGTTCATGTTCTACTTGCTAGTATAAGCTGGATTGACTATATTAAAAGTGCCAGATTCTTATTTTTTAAAGTGGTCAGTTTGGATAAAGAACTCTATGGCTACTATCTCGAACGTGTTGAAGTATAAAGGAGGAATCAGTATGTTCGACCGTGATCCGTTTGAAGGAGGTCATCGCGCCTCATTTGGTACACCTGGAATTGTCTCAGCCTTGATTATCCTCGGTTTTCTCTTATACTTCTTTTTCGGTTCGTAAAGAAAGGAACATTGTTTTATGGATATGCTTACTTTCTCACTTGAACAAGACTCGTCCATCCCGCTATATGAGCAGTTATATAAACACATTCGGGATGCTATCGTCGACGATACATTAAAGACGGGTACCAAGTTACCTTCGAAACGCAAACTCTCTCAATTTTTGGATGTGTCTCAGACGACAGTCGAGTTTGCATACGCCCAATTACTCGCCGAAGGGTACATTGAATCCGTTCCCCGAAAAGGATTTTATGTGTTGCCGCAAGAGGAACTGTACGTCCGGCGATCGAGCAGCACCATCACGCCGTCCCCACCTAAAAAGACGTATACGTACGATGTATCGCCAAGTCAAATCGATACGACCGCTTTTCCGTTTGAACGTTGGAAACGGCACGTCAAGAACGTTGTCGATGAGGTTCATCATGAACTACTCGCGCTAGGTTCCGTCCAAGGGGATCTCGAGCTACGACAGGAAATTGCGACCTATCTCTATCATTCACGAGGCGTCCAGTGCTCACCTGAACAAATCATCGTCGGATCAGGGACAGAACAACTCCTTCCACAGCTTTTGGATTTGTTACCTGACGCATCGGTCTTTGGCATTGAAGATCCCGGCTATCCACTCACTCGTCTTTTATTCGAGCAACAGGGGCGCACCTCTATCCCGATCCCGGTAGATGAAAGTGGAGTTTGTGTCAGTGAGCTCGAACGCCATGAAATCGATGCGCTATACGTGACACCTGCCCATCAATTTCCGACAGGTACTGTCCTATCCGTCAGTCGACGCCAACGTTTATTGAATTGGGCGCTCGTTCACCAGACGTATATCATTGAGGACGATTACGATAGTGAGTTCCGTTATAGTGGTAAACCCATCCCCTCTCTTCAAAGTATGGACCCGAACGAACGTGTCATCTATATCAGTACTTTCTCGAAATCACTCATGCCATCCCTTCGTATTGGATATATGGTGTTACCAACACCTCTATTGAATCGTTACCGAGAGCGACATCATTACTTCACGTGTAGCGTCCCACGATTCGAACAGCATACGTTGGCTCTATTTATGTCGAGTGGTGACTTCGAGAAGCATTTGAATCGGATGCGAAAAATATACCGCCGCAAGTTAGAGATCGTGCTCGCCGCCTTCCGCCCATTCGAACCGATTGTCACAGTGACAGGTGCGAGCGCTGGATTGCACGTTGTCTTGACCGTCATCAGCGATCGGACAGAGCAAGAATTGAAACAATCCGCTGAATTGTCGGAAATCGCCATCAAATCGATGAACGACTATCGCATCGTACACCCAGATTCGCACATACAATTTTTGTTTGGCTTTGCACACTTGCCTGAATCATCGTTACCGAATGTGATTGATCAGTTGATGAATGCCTGGTCAATCCCGAAAGGAGCGACTCCATGAAGCGACATGTTCGATGGATCATCGGAATTTGTTTACTCGGCAGCGGTCTATTCTTTTTAACGAGCTCGATTTGGAAAGAGAATCTCGCCAGTTCAACGAGTCAATATGTCGTTGAACATATGGAATTGCAAGACAAGAGTGAAATTGAGTCAAGTTATGATTTTGCGGCAGTCACGCCACTTTCCTTTACGGACGTCTTACAAGCGCGCAATCGGTTTCATCAGTTGCCGACAATCGGTGTCATTTCCATTCCAGATGTTTCACTGGAGCTCCCGATCATAAAAGGATTAGATGATGAGGGTCTCGCCGTCGGAGCGGGGACCATGCGTCCCGATCAACAAATGGGAAAAGGCAATTACGCACTGGCCGGTCATTATTTACAACATGCGACCGCTCTATTCGGTCCGCTCCATGAAGTCCATGTTGGTATGAAAATCTATCTTCGAGATGATACACACACTTACGAATATATCGTGACATCGCTTGAAACCGTCTCTCCTGACCAAGTTGATGTATTGGATGAAACAGCTACTCCCACCCTTACATTAATCACTTGTACGTTCGATACGACGGAACGACTCATCGTCAAAGGTTCACTCGTCACTATTGAATCATGACCGCATCTCCTCAACCAACAGGAGACGCGGTTATTTATTGTTTTTTCAAAAACATATTGTTAGCGCTTACAACTTCCGCTAAACTATTTTTGAAAACGTTTGCATAAAATTGTGCAATTTAACTCAAACAAAAGAGGTGTCTCATGAAGAAAAAAACTGCTCGTCAGGCTTCGACTTTATTCCTGTCCGGTGCATTGCTCATTCAAGCCGGTGTTCCGATGAACGCATTGGCTGAACCGACTGCAATCACGATTGATGGGGCAAAAACAGATTGGGCTAATATTCCCGCCCTCGCAAGTTCTCCCACTGCTGGATGGCAAGGATTTGATGTCGGTGATTTATACATAAACAATGATGCCCAACACCTTTACTTTTACGTAGACGCGAATAATGTCCCGAACTGGGGAGACAACGGGCAATATATCAACATCGCCCTTCAAATCAACGATGAAGATTCAGGTGTATCGACGAATCCCCTCGGTTATCCATTCGATTTTAAAGGTGTCGACAAGGCGCCTCAGTATCATATTCTCGTCCGAGTCGATGGCGATCAGAATGTAAAAGAGGCTGCTCTTTATCAGGCTGGTCAAGAGAAACCACTTTTGCAATTAAATCAGTTGAACGGTGCGGCTTTTGCCTTAGACCGAACGAAAGGATTTGAAGGAAAAGTTCCTCTGTCATTACTCGGCTTAAACAATGGAGATCAAGTCCGCGCCTTAACTGTATTAAGCGGAAATAACGCCGGAGAACATGGGGCGTTCGATACGATTCCGAGTAATGCTGCCAATCAATTGGCCAATAGTTGGAACGTGTCCGCCACGCCATCCACACAATCTGTTTATAGTGCCCCGTTCACCTTAAATGGGGTAGAGACGATCGACCAACTTGAAGTTGCGTCCGTGACCCCGGCCTCATCATCCATTGATGTGGATGTGTCTGCTCCAATCACGTGGACATTTAATGAACCCGTCCGTTTGGATTCCACATCGGTTACCTTACAACAAGGGGAGACGCGTGTCCCCGTTGATGTGACGACGAACGGTACGAGCGTGACACTTCAACCGAAAGAAGCTCTCGCTCTCAATACGTCATATACGGCCACTATTCCAGAAGGTGCAGTGACTGGAACGATTTCGAATACAACACTCCCGGCATTGACGACTACTTTCAAAACAGCAACAAAGCTCGCTGATCCTTGGGAAACGACACGCTATATCGAAATGAAGTATGTCCGTGCCGATCATGACTATACGGATTGGAACTTATGGACATGGAGCACAGGGAAAAAAGACGGACAAATCGATCCATACCGGATAACTGACGATGGGGCCATCTTCCGTATCCCGGTTGGTCAAGACGCCACGAAAGTTGGGTTTGTCATTCGAAAAGGCACGGACTGGGCCGTTAAGGATGCTTATGGAGAAGACAGATACGTCACGCTCGGAGAAGACCGCGTCACGAAGGTCGTCGTCGAAAGCGGAAAAGGTACCTTCCATCAAGTTCCGACAATCAGTGGTCCCGAATACGGTACAGATGGGGTTCAATTCTTCTATCGTGATGTAGCACTCTATGAAGCAGGAGAAATGGATGAAATCGATCAGGTCGCACTCAAAATCAATGGCGAGACGTACCCGATGACTTATGAGCCAGAAAACGAGTGGTTCCGCCACACGGTACGTTTACCTGAAGGAATCCATGACTACACGTATCTCGTCACGAAGGACGGCGTCACGACTGAAGTGAAAGATCCTTATTTCGAGGCTTCTCAAATCGAATATCGTCAACCAACAGTCAAACTCACTTCTTCTGTCAGTCCGAAAGCCATCAGCTCTCGTGAAAATGCGGTTGTTCGAGTAAACCCGACCTTGCCAAAAGGTGTGACACTCCGAGAACTCTATATCGATGCACGCCCACTCGGCGGTCCTGAAAAGTTACACATTGATCGTGCGTTAAACGCCCAAACGATCGCGGTGAAAGACACGGTCAAACCTGGAAATAAGACGCTTGCCGTCACTGCAATCGACCAATACGGAAACGTTCATCGCTCGAAAACAACAGTTCGTGTCGTCCCTAAAACGATGAAGGAAAAACAAGCGTTTGACTGGGATGAGGCGCGCATCTATTTCATGCTCACCGATCGCTTCTACAACGGAGATTTATCCAATGACAATCCGAATCGTGAATACTATGACAAAGATCATCCTGAGTCTTACCATGGTGGCGATTTTGCAGGTGTCACGAAAAAACTCGATTATTTAGACGACCTTGGGATCAATACGATTTGGATTACGCCAATTGTGGATAACATCGATTGGGATTTACGATATGGAAAAGACGGTTCTCAGTATGGATATCATGGGTATTGGGCCAAAAACTTTGAAAAACTTGATGAACATCTCGGGGATATGGCTGCCTTCCATAAACTGATTGATGAAGCGCATAAACGTGGAATGAAGATTATGGTCGACGTCGTCTTGAACCATCCCGGCTACGGAATGGAACCTGGGGCAAGCTCATCCGTTACGAACTTCCCAACGGATGCAGAACGACAAGTATTCGATGGGATGATTCGTGAAAATCCGGTCGACGGAGACGATCTCAAAATGTCGCTATCCGGTCTTCCCGACTTCAAGACGGAAGAAGCTGCCGTTCGAGAACAGTTGGTGAAATGGCAGACAGATTGGATCAAACGGTCGAAAACGAAAAATGGAAACACGATTGATTACTTCCGTGTCGATACGGTCAAACACGTGGACTCCACAACGTGGAAATCATTTAAAAATAAATTAACGGCAATCAAGCCGAATTTCAAATTGATTGGGGAACACTATGGGGCGAGTATCAACAACACAGGCGGCTACTTAAGAAGTGGTCAAATGGATTCCTTGCTCGACTTTGATTTTAAATATCAGGCTGAACGATTCGTGAATGGCAATATCGAAGACGTTGAAAAGGCGCTTCAATATCGTAATACGCAATTATCAAACGAAGCGACGCTCGGACAATTCTTGAGTAGTCATGATGAAGACGGCTTCCTCGTCTCACGGGCAGGCGGGGACACTGGGAAGCAAATGGTCGCAGCCTCTCTTCAAATCACAGCGAAAGGTCAGCCTGTAATCTATTACGGAGAAGAAGTCGGTCAATCTGGGAAGCATGCAGGCGATATGGATCAAGGCGAGTTCAATGAAAATCGCTATGACTTCGACTGGTCTCGCGTCAAAGGTGAAGGAAAAGCGATGCATACGCACTATCAAAAACTTTTGAATATCCGTGCAGACTATTCGCACGTATTCAGTAAAGGGACACGTTCGTCCATCGCTGCAAATTCTGAGGCCGGCTATTCGATTTTCAAACGAAGTTATGGAAAACAGTCGGTTCTCGTCGGATTAAATACGAAAGAGAAAGCGCAAACCGTTTCCTTTAATACTTCATATAAAGCAAAAACCATTTTGATTGACCGATATAGCGGTAAACAATACATCGTTCAAAAGAATGGTAAAGTCACCGTCTCACTTCCTGCTCAAGATCAAGGGGGTACCGTGATTTTAGTAGAGAAGCGCAAATAAATAACCGCCATCCTGAGTGTACAGGATGGCGGCTTTTTACATTAGCGTGAGTAGTTCGGTGCTTCTTTTGTGATATTGACATCGTGTGGGTGACTTTCTTGAAGACCCGCACCCGTCATACGAATGAATTGTGTGTCTTCACGAAGGGCACGGATGTCGGCAGCGCCACAGTATCCCATACCTGAGCGAAGACCACCAATCAATTGATATACCGTGTCAGCGAGTTCGCCACGATAGGCAACACGTCCTTCGATTCCTTCTGGAACGAACTTTTTGTCTGCTTCTTGGAAGTAACGGTCTTGGCTACCGCGCTTCATCGATGCTTCAGATCCCATACCTCGGTATGTCTTAAACTGACGACCTTGGTAAATTTCCATCTCACCTGGGCTCTCTTTCACACCGGCAAGCAAGCTACCAAGCATGACAGCGTTTGCTCCAGCAGCGATGGCTTTGACGATATCGCCTGAGTACTTGATTCCACCATCAGCGATGACTGATACACCATGCTCTTTTGCTTCTGTGACACAATCATATACAGCTGTGATTTGTGGAACACCAACGCCTGCAACGACGCGTGTCGTACAGATTGATCCTGGTCCAATTCCAACTTTAATGACCGATGCTCCAGCTTCAATCAAAGCACGTGTCGCTTCAGCAGTAGCTACGTTTCCTGCAATGATTGGGAGCGATGGGAACGTATCGCGCAACTCACGAACTTTTTCAAGCACACCAGCCGAATGTCCATGTGCTGTATCGATAACCAATGCATCTACGCCTGCTTCTACAAGTACTTGAGCACGTGAGGCTGCATCTTTTGTTACTCCGACTGCAGCTGCTACAAGAAGACGACCTTGCTTGTCTTTTGCCGCGTTTGGGAATTGCTCGACCTTCTCGATATCTTTTGTCGTGATGAGACCTTTCAATACGCCAGCCTCATCGACAAGTGGAAGTTTCTCAATGCGGTGTTGATGAAGAATACGTTCTGCTTCCTCAAGCGATGTACCTACTTTTGCAGTGATGAGGTTTTCCGTTGTCATCACATCCTTGATGACGGTTGAATAATCTTTGATGAAGCGAAGATCACGATTCGTCAAAATACCAATCAACTTACGCTCTTCTTCTGAGTTGACGATTGGTACGCCAGAAATGCGATATTTACTCATCAAATACTCAGCATCATACACTTGACGATCTGGAGTTAAATAGAAAGGATTTGTGATGACACCGTTCTCTGAGCGCTTAACGCGATCGACATGCTCAGCCTGCATCTCCATTGACATGTTCTTATGAATGACACCTAATCCGCCTTGACGGGCCATAGCAATCGCCATCGGAGCTTCCGTGACGGTATCCATACCCGCACTGATGATTGGGATATTCAATTCTAATCCTTCACAGAGCTTTGTGCTTAAATCAACGTCACGCGGTAAAACATTTGAGAACCTCGGTACGAGTAATACATCATCAAACGTTAAACCTTCTTTTGCAAACTTGTTTTCCCACATAAAAATTGATGGCCCCTTTCTCGTTCTACCTACATCTTTGTTTCGAAATATTTCTGTAATGGTAACAGGTATAACGCAAAAGTGCAATTCAATTCCCGATGTTCAGAAAAGTCAGAATTGTGTTCATTCCTCTATGAATGATGAGAATTGTTCGGAGTTTCATAATAAAAGGGACATAAATACGGAGTTCGATTTCATCATACATACAAAAAAGACGACCGAGCGTATGCTCGGTCGTCCTCTCTGTTGTTGCCTGGCAACGTCCTATCCTCACAGGGGGAGATCCCCCAACTACTTTCGGCGCTGAGACGCTTAA
>NZ_JAQPZO010000018.1:0-7382 GCF_037619445.1 Exiguobacterium sp. USCH10
GCACACCCTCATCTGGAGGTTTGAGCAAAACAGAAATGGACTGCGCTCGCACAAGCACTTCAGAATCCCACTCATCCCGAAGGGTGAGTTTGCGGCTTTAGCCGTGGGAGTGTCAATGGCATCTATTTCATCTCGAAGATCATGAACTATCATACGAGACATGTACACATTCAGAAACTCCTCATCGGTGTGTTATCAGGCTGTTTCGGGATTTTTCTAATCATGCAAAGCGTTCAATTTGAGAATACCGTAAAAATTGATTTTCGGTTTCTCGTTCTCCTTTTACTCGGATTTTACCGTTTGGTCTCACCATTGTTCATCGCAGCCACGATTATGTCGATTCATCGATTCAGCTACGGCATCGATTTTTACTCAATCGTGGCCTGCGTTGCCCTCTTTACGATGGTGATCGGGACGATTCTGACATATCGGATTGTTTGGCTACAGAAGCGGCTTTTCCAATTTGGTCTCACGTTGAATGTGTGGACGTGTTTGGTCGCAGCCATGGGAATCCTTGTCGGCGGCGGGTTTACGGAACGTGCTCTCGATGTCGCGTTGTTGGTCACGCTGATCAGCTTCCCGATCGGGTTATTGATCACCATGTTGAATATTGACCTGTACCTCATTCATCACCGTGTGCGAGAGTATAAAATCTCGGCGGAGACGGACCACTTGACGGGTCTCGCCAACCGTCGGGCATGGGAGATGCAGATGAAAAAGTTCAAAGGGCAATATGCGACGTGCAACGTCTTGATTTTAGATATCGATCACTTCAAACAAATCAACGATCAATATGGCCACGCGAACGGGGATGAGGTGTTGAAGCAATTTGCAGAACTGTTACACCGAGAGACGCGGAATCAAGACATTAAAGCGCGGATTGGTGGAGAAGAGTTCGGCATCTTGATTCCGATGCTCTCTCAGACCGAGGTGGTCAACGTGGCGGAGAGGATTCGGAGCAGCATCTCCAAGCATGAGTTCAAGCTGCTCGATGGCGAACGGATTCATCTTTCCGTTTCAATCGGAATTGCGAACGGGAAGAGCGAGCACCTTCGCGAGATGATTCGTCTGGCAGATGAATGCTTGTACGAAGCAAAAAATAGTGGCAGAAACCGTACGCACGTGACAGAAAGTGTCGTCGGATAGACAAGGCGCATCGGAATCCCGATGCGCTTTTCATGTGAAAAAAACTGTAGACCACGAGATGGCCTACAGTCATGGGGTTGTATGTTCGTCAGCGTGTGGTTCCCACGCATCTGAAAAGTTATGGGGCGGGTGAACGCCTTCGAGCGTCCGAAATTCGTAGTCCCGCTCTTTCGCATAGCGGATGATTGTATCGAGTGCTTCCGGTGTCATCGAATGATCGTGCGCCAAGATGATGGAAGCAATATTCGCAGCACGATTCGCCTCGAGTCGATTGAACACGCGCTGCTCGACCCGGGCATTGTCTTTCTTATACACGTGATCGAGACTGCCGACATTCCAGTCCCAAATCTCAAACCCGGCTTCAGTCATCGCTTGCCAGTGTGCAGGTGTCATGCCGGCGTCACTCCCGTAAATGGTTCGGGCCATACTCGTATGGATGCCCGTCACTTCATAAATGAGCGCTTGCACTTCCTGCATCTGTTGTACCGCTGTCACCGGCGTTTCATAAAACTCTTCCCGGTCGTGCCTCATCCCGTGTAAGGCAATCAAGTGACCCTCAGCAACGATTCGATGGAGGAGATGCTCATTTCCCTCGATGTTCTTCCCGAGGATGAAAAAGGTCGCCTTCACCTGATGCTTCTTCAACACGTCGAGCAGTTTTCCCGTTTTCCAGTTCGGTCCATCATCAAGCGTCAGATAGATGAGACTCGGGTCATTATACGCTTTCGGTTCCGGGATCGCCGCTTGTGACAAAGTACCGATCAACAAAAAAATAGACATAAGCAATAGAACGCGTTTCTTCATTCTGACAATAGCTCCCTCGAGTCAAAAA
This sequence comes from Exiguobacterium sp. USCH10, assembly GCF_037619445.1. GTDB lineage: Bacteria > Bacillota > Bacilli > Exiguobacteriales > Exiguobacteriaceae > Exiguobacterium > Exiguobacterium aestuarii_A. The sequence goes on from NZ_JAQPZO010000018.1 coordinate 1,979, forward strand.
ACAAGCGACATATGACACATACCTTATCACATATCCGAGACATCGAGACGATAAATTTGTTCGTCGAGTTCTGTCGTGAGATAGGTGAAGTTCAATTTCTTCAATAGCGCGATCGACGCTTCGTTCGTCTCAAGGACGCCGGCTTTGAACGCTTCTGCTCCTTGGTCGGCCAAGTGACGAATCAATCCCGACATCACCTCGAATGCATAACCTTGGCGAGCACGAGTTGGCGTGATGGTATAGCCAATCCAATACGTCGTACCTTCTTGGTGGATATACACGTCCCCAATCAACTCATCCGTCGCTTGGTTGATGATGGCGAGTTGCATGCCGTGTTGAAGCGATTGTTCGCCGAGTAGAGCGTTCTCGTATTCCGTATAGCTAAGACCTTTAAACGATTGATGCTTCATCCAGTCCAAGTCGTTCCGATAGGTCATGAACGACTCGATGTCTTGTCGTTCGAAAGGGCGGATGAGGCAACGTGGTGTCGTGAGTATGATCATCATATCGCTCAAACGACTTTCTTTTCTTTTTTGAATAGACCGACCAATAGAAGCGCAAGACCACTAAAGAAGATTGCAGGGAAAATAAACCACATAATCAATCCGGCCCAACCGTTCTGCATACTGATGGCGTAGGAGAGTCCGATTGAAAAGGCTAGTGCTGGTGAAATGGGGATCATGAGCGCAACACCCCATATTTTAAATTTTGTATTTCGTTCTTCGCCCGTACTGAACCAATACGCCACGAATGCGCCTAAACTTGCAATGAGATATCCGATTGCGATCGCCATTTGACCAATCCCTTCTCTAATGTTGACAGTTCAACCTCGCACTTACTTTCCATGTATGAAACGAAATCTCCTGTCATGATTCAAAAAACCGAGCCCTTGAAGGACTCGGTTTGACGTCACACATGCTTCCGTTGAAACGCCGAAATGGCTTCATATTCTTCCGACAGATGACGCGACAGGCGAATGTAGATCGGCAAAAGCTCCCGATAGACGTTCGTCGCTTCCATGTTCGGTGCATGCTCGTGGGTCACTTGCGGCACTTCTTGGAACTCCTCAATGTCCCCGAATGCATATTCTCCGAGCATGACGGCCCCGAGGCATGAGCTTTCGTGACTTTCCGGCACGACGACCGGTGTGTCGAAGATGTCCGCCATCATTTGACGCCAGAGGCTCGACTGGGCAAAGCCACCTGTCGCATGGATGCGGTTCGGCGCACCCGTCAACTCGTCGAGTGCGAGCATGACCGTATACAGGTTGAAGATGACGCCTTCCAATACGGCACGAATGAAGTGTTCGCGCTTATGGTGAATGCTGAGCCCGAAGAAGGAACCCCGTGCATTCGAATCCCAAAGTGGGGCGCGTTCACCCATCAAATACGGATGGAACAGGAGACCGTCCGCACCCGGTTTGACCGTCTCGGCGATTCGCGTCAACACGTCGTACGCATCGATGCCGAGCCGTTTCGCCGTCTCGACCTCACTTGCTGCGAACTCGTCACGAAGCCAGCGGAGGATGATCCCACCGTTATTGACCGGTCCACCGATCACCCAATGCTTGTCCGTCAGCGCATAACAGAAGATGCGACCTTTCGGATCTTCGACCGGTTCAGAGACGACCGTCCGAATGGCGCCACTCGTCCCGATCGTCACGGCGACGACCCCTTGTTCGAAGGCACCGACACCGAGGTTCGAGAGCACGCCGTCGCTTGCCCCGATAACGAGCGGGAAGTCCCAGCCGAGCGTCTCGGTCACGTCAGGTGTCACGTGTAAAATCTCTGTCGTCGGCACGAGCTCGGATAAACGATCTGGTGTCACACCGGCAACTTCAAGTGCTTCTGTGTCCCAATCCTGTTGTTTCAAATTGAAGAGTCCTGTCGCCGAGGCGATGGAGTGGTCGACGACGAAGCGTCCCGTCAATCGATAAAAGACATACTCTTTGATGGAGACGAACTTGGCTGTCTGTCCAAAGACGTCAGGATGTTCGGATTTCAACCAGCGCAGCTTCGACAGCGGTGCCATCGGGTGGACCGGGGTACCGGTGCGCATATGGAGGGCGCTCGCGTCAAAGTCGCGTTTGATTTCTTGCGTATACGGGTTCGCCCGGCTGTCGGCCCACGTGATGCTGTTCGTGAGCGGACGTCCTGATGCATCGAGTGCGATCAGGCTGTGCATCGCCGAACTGAACGATGCGAAGCGAATCGGACCGTCCGCTTTGGCGCGGACCGCCGAGATGGCTTCGAGCACGGCCCCATAGATGACGACCGGGTCTTGCTCGGCCGTCTCCGTATCGGGCGTGAGAAGCGGATACAACACGTTATGTACCGCCAATTGTTGATGACCGTTGAACAGGACAGCTTTCGTACTCGTCGTCCCGATATCGACCCCAATCGTAAACACACAATCACTTCCTAACTTAGATGATAAATAGGCTAATCAAGAACACGACGGCAAAGCCGGTGAGTCCGATAATCGTTTCCATGATCGTCCATGACTTGAGCGTATCTTTCACGTCAAGACCGAAGTAGCGGTTGACGAGCCAGAAACCTGAATCGTTGACGTGCGAGAGGACAGTCGCCCCTGAGGCGATGGCGATAACGATCAAACCGAGTGCTGCGCCCGTGATGTTTTGGATTTCAAGTAGCGGTGTGATGAGTCCGGCTGCTGTGACCATCGAGACCGTTGCTGATCCTTGGGCGACACGGACGACCGTCGCGATCAAGAAGGCGAGGACGATTGCCGGCAGTGGTGAACCAGCCATCATTTCACCGAGCACGTCACCGACACCAGAGTCGATGAGTACTTGTTTGAACACACCACCGGCCCCTGTGACGAGGATGATGATCCCGGCTGGTTCGAGTGCTTTCGTTGCGATCTCCTGTACTTCGTCACGTGAATACCCACGGCGTGTCCCGAGGAAGACGAACGTGAGAAGCGTCGCAATCGTCAAGGCGACGAACGGGTGTCCGAGGAACGTCAAGAAGTCACGGACGGCGTTACCTTCATCTAAGAGTACCGCAGAGAGCGTGTTCGCTAGGATCAACACGAGCGGGATCAAGATGAGCGACAAGATCATTTTGAAGCTTGGCAATTCTTTCGATGTATCGATTTCTTTGAATTCCATGTAATCCGGAATCGTCACATGAATCTTCTTAGCAATATACTTCCCAAAAACAGGACCGGCTAAAATCATCGCTGGAATCCCGGCGAGAACACCGAACAAGATGACCCAACCGAGGTCGGCACCGATCAAGTTCGCAACCGCGATCGGACCAGGTGTCGGCGGGATGAAGCTGTGCGTGACCGCAAGACCCGCGAGGAGCGGAATTCCATAGTAGAGAAGCGAACGTCCCGTCTTTTTGGCGAGACCGTATACGATTGGGACAAGAATGATGAAACCGACATCGAAGAAGACCGGAACGGCGACGATGAACCCGGTGATCCCGAGTGCCCATTGTGCCTTGTCTTCCCCGAACTTACTGACGAGCGTCTGGGCGAGGCGTTCCGCGCCACCTGATACTTCAAGCATTTTCCCGAACATCGCGCCGAGACCGACGACGACGGCGACGAAGCCGAGCGTTCCGCCCATCCCGCTTTGGATGGAGGCGATGACGTCCCCGAGTGGCATGCCTGCAGCGACCCCGACGATTAAACTGACAAGTAACAACGAAACGAATGCGTGAAGCTTTGTGCGAATGACTAAAAATAAGAGCAAGAAGATCCCGGCTAAGGCGATCAAAATAAGTGTTGAGCCAGACATTGGGTTTTCCCCCTAAAGTTTAATATGTAACCGTTTACAGTTTCTGACAAAGGAAAAGGTCAACTCCCCGTGACCTTTTCCGCATTTCTTACTTCTTGACGACCGCATGACCACCGAACTCGTTGCGGAGCGCGGCGACGACTTTACCTGAGAACGTGTCGTCTTCAAGGGAGCGGTAGCGCATCATGAGCGACAAGGCGATGACCGGTGCGGCTGCCTGAAGGTCGAGCGCCGTTTCGATCGTCCACTTGCCTTCACCCGACGAATGCATGACCCCACGGATTTCATCGAGCTTTGCATCTTTCTTGAAGGCGTTCTCTGTGAGCTCCATGAGCCAAGAGCGGACGACCGACCCGTGATTCCACACACGTGCGACTTGTTCGTAGTCGTAATCGAACGGGCTTTTCTCGAGAATGTCGAACCCTTCGGCGATTGCCTGCATCATCCCGTACTCGATTCCGTTATGGATCATCTTCAAGAAGTGACCACTTCCGGCAGGTCCTGTATACAGGTAGCCGTTCTCGACAGACAAGTCTTTGAAGATTGGCTCGATTGTCGGCCACGCGTCGGCGTCACCCCCGACCATCGTACAGGCACCGTTCCGGGCACCGTCCGTCCCGCCGCTCGTTCCGCAGTCAAAGAACTTGATGTCCTTCTCGGCGAACTGTTCGGCGCGTGCGACCGAGAGCTTGTAGTTCGAGTTCCCACCGTCAATGACGATGTCGCCCGGTTCGAGTCGCTCATATAGTTCCGCGAGCACCGTTTCCGTGACGTCTCCGGCAGGGACCATCGCCCAGATGACGCGTGGCGTCGACAGCTTGCTCACGACATCCTCGAGCGTCGGCACGATGGTGAACGCGTCCGATGTGACGTCCCCGACGTCCGTCCCGACGACCGTATGTCCGTGGTCACTCAAGTTGAGGGCTAAGTTGTAGCCCATCTTTCCTAAACCAATCAAACCAATTTCCATATTGTCACCCCTGAAAAAGAATTTTTTTCCGTCTCTAGATTCATCATATCAAAATAAATTCGATTTACAAGTCGAATCACGGAATTTTTTTCGAGTAATGCAAAAAAAGCGTCCCGGCTTAATTCGTAGGCGGGACGACGGACAGGCACTCTTATATAGATACAAGAACGAACGATCAATCTTTGAGAGTGAACTACTCGCCACTTATTTGCTTCACAAATTGAAGTGGGAGCTTCTTGGGAAGACCGTGCTCTTACCAGCCACGGTTATTTACCAAGCTCGTCGGGCAGTCCCTGCCCTGAATGGTTGTCAGTCGGCCAACATCAATAGGTTGAGGCTCGCGTTGATGTCACGGTCATGGTACGCACCACAATGAATACACGTCCATTCACGGACATCCATCGTCTTCTTCTCGCCTTTTACTCCGCAAGAAGAACAGATCTGCGTCGATGCGTACCAGGGGTCTGCCATGATGAGCGTCCGTCCGTAGAACTTGCATTTGTATTCTAGCTGTCGGACGAACTCATACCAACTGACATCTGCAATCGATTTGGCGACCTTGTGGTTCTTCATCATGTCCTTCGATGACAATGTCTCCACGACGATGACTTGGTTCTCGTCAACGATCCGTCTCGACAGCTTGTGAAGGAAGTCCTTGCGTTGGT
>NZ_JAQPZO010000019.1:0-5966 GCF_037619445.1 Exiguobacterium sp. USCH10
ATTGACGAAGCTTGCGCTTCATTCAAAAATTGTAAAACTTATTTTTGCCTCATCGTTCAGTTTTCAAAGTTCGTCTGCCGCTCTTGGCGACTTTAATATCTTACCAAGTGAAGAACAAAAGGTCAATCACTTTTTAAAATATTTTTTATTTTGTTTGCCGCTTATCTCGGCGACGTCTATTAATATATCAGTAAAACTTTAATCACGCAACCCTTTTATTAAAATAGTTTTAAGAAATTTATTAAATCATGCTTTAATCACTCACACTATATTATTTTCTTCATTATATAGGGTTAAAAATAAAATAAGGCGAGCCAACGGCTTCGCCTTATGAACGGAGAGACGATAAGGATACATTTCGTTTTTTCGCCTCTTTCAAATAGAAAAAGTAAAGAGCTTCTGCTTGCTTCACTTGAGCCGCTAATTCTCCTGTATCTTCGATGCTAACTTCAAGCATACGACGTTTCGACTCAAACTTAGCTTTCGCTTCCATCAACTCAGTCAGTAGTCGTTGATCATAATCATCTTTTAACGACTTACGAAACCATTTCATAATTCTCTTCTACCTTCCATCGCTCGAGACAAGGTCACTTCGTCCGCATACTCTAAATCCCCACCGACGGGCAAACCATGCGCGAGACGAGTTACACGGATTCCTGTCGGCTTAAGTAAGCGTGATAAATACATCGAAGTCGCTTCTCCCTCAATGTTCGGGTTCGTCGCTAAAATCACTTCTTGGATTGACTCGTTCTCTTGTAACCGTGTCAGCAAGCTTGAAACGTTAATATCCTCTGGACCAATCCCTTCCATTGGACTTATGGCTCCATGAAGAACATGATATTTCCCTCTATACTCTCTCATTTTCTCCATGGCAATCACGTCTCTTGAATCTTGAACCACACAAACTACCGTTTCATCCCGATGTGAGTCTTTACAGATTGCACAAGGATCAATATCTGTAATGTGACCGCACACGGTACAATATTTGATGTCCCGTTTCGCACTGACGAGAGACTTCGCAAACGTTAATACATCGTCTTCTTCCATATCTAATACATGGAACGCCAAACGCACTGCAGTTTTAGGACCGATTCCAGGTAGTTTCGTAAAACTCTCAATCAATCGTCCAATGGCTTCAGGGTATTGCAACTCGCATCGATCCTTTCTTCACTTAAAAGCCTGGGAGATTCATACCTTGTGTGAAACGTCCCATCTTATCATTCACAAGCTGATCAGCTTGCTTCATCGCATCATTAATTGCTGCTAAGACGAGATCCTGCAACATATCTACATCTTCCGGGTCGACGACATCTTCTGCAATGATGACATCTAAAACCTCTTTATGACCGCTGACGACAACTTTTACCATGCCGCCTCCTGCAGTACCTTCTACTGATAACTCTTTTAGTTCTTCTTGAGCTTTCGCCATATCTTTTTGCATCTTTTGCATTTGTTTCATCATGTTATTCATATTTCCCATTCCACGCATTCAGAGCGCCTCCCTTATGTTTCTTCGATTTCAACGACATCGCCAAAACGTTCCATCGCCTGTGCAACCAACGGGTCTTCGGTTTCTGGTTCTTCGACTCGTTCTGTCCGCTCTGCTTGTTTTTGAAGGATGAACTCATTCTTCAGTTCATTCCAATCCGTTTCAAGCACCGCCATAATTTCACGACGAATCCCCGTAACTTCAAATAACGCCTGCTCGATTACATCACGCGTACGACCATTCGAACTCACTTGTTCATAGTGCCATGTCATTCCATCTTTAAATTGTACCAGTAAGGTGTCACTTGCACAAAGGACAGCCTCACTTTCATAGAAGAGTGCGAAGATTGGACCATCCTGTATCCGAATATTCGTCATGATATCGTCCCAACTATCGCGAATCGCATTCAAATGCTGCCGCTCAGCTCGCTGAAGTAATTGGCGAATCCGCTCTTTCGGCACTCGGATTTGTGTTCGTTTCGGAGCAGGCTTCGGTTTTTCCACCTCTCCACCTGTCACAGTCACGCCATTCTTCTTCACTTCATTCAATTCGCGGCTCAACTCACGCACTTGGTCTTGAAGTTGTGTCATCTGCTCACTGATCGTACGACCTTGCTCTGCAATTCGAATGAACGTTAACTCTACCAACACCTTTGGATGATTCGACAGCCTCATTTGCTGCTGGCACTCATTGAGCTCTTCAATCACTTGGAACAATTCGTCCGTCGAAGTCGCTTCGACAAACTGACGAAACTCATCAGTCGGACGAGCACGCTCTAATAAGTCGGCAGCTTGCGGAGATGCTTTTAAGAGTAACGCATCCCGATGGACGAACACTAAGTCTTCAATGAAACGCTTTAAATCTTTCCCTTCGCGTAACATCATTTCAAGCGTACTCAAAATTGCATTCAACTCTTTTTTCTGTAATCCGTATGCCATTTCGAGCAGTGTTTCATCCGTCACAGCACCCGTCACTTCTAACACCGCTTCTTCCGTCAAACGCCCATCGCTAAATGCCAAGGCCTGATCAAGCAAGCTAAGGGCATCCCGCATCCCGCCATCAGCAGCCCGTGCGATTAGTTTCAATGCTTCCGGATCATAATCATGGTCTTGATCATTCAAAATATAGGCCATCCGGGTTTGCAATTGACTCACTTCATGTCGTTTGACATCAAATCGCTGACAACGCGAAATAATCGTTGCCGGAATTTTATGCGGTTCTGTCGTCGCTAAGATAAAAATCGCATGTGCTGGCGGTTCTTCAAGTGTTTTTAATAATGCATTGAATGCACCTGTCGACAACATATGCACTTCATCAATGATATATACTTTGTAACGCCCTTGAGACGGTGGATATTTGACTTTGTCTCGGATTTCTCGAATTTCGTCAACTCCATTATTTGATGCCGCATCGATTTCAAAAACGTCCGGACTCGTACCTTCCGTGATCGCGATACACGTCGGACAGGTATTACACGGTTCACGTGTCGGTGCACTTTCACAGTTGATCGCCTTAGCAATGATTTTCGCTAAGCTCGTCTTCCCTGTCCCGCGTGGACCTGAAAACAAATATGCGTGTGACATCCGCTCCTCTAATAAAGCGTTTTGAATCGTACGTGTGATATGGACTTGACCGACGACCTCTTGAAATGACTGAGGTCTGTATACTCGATATAACGCTTGATACGCCATGAGTTCGCCTCCTTCCCCACTTTTCTTCTCTATCTCATCATACAAAAAAATCTACAGCCCTGGGGCCATAGATTGAAGTTATAAAATAAATCTGCCGCGCACCGATTTCTGAAAGCACGTCAACATGCGTTACTCATGCAGTTTGCTCAGCCCAAGCACCCCTGCGGCACACGGTACGTCACCACTTAAGGCTGCTTCCTTCCGGACCTGACCTGGTTCATGGGTGACCGTTGCGCAGGACTCAGACGTCAACGCCACTTACATAAGGCAGACCACACCAGCGCACTCCCTCGAATCGGGATTCAGTCTCGCTACAGCGGATTGCGAGTGACAGGGCACCGCTACCTCCCCACCTAGCACGGCAAATGGGTAAATGAAATTATGCACTATCTCGAGTGCTATTACATTATACTGTTTAATCGATTGGGTTGCAACCTCTCTGATGAAGTCTCTCTTGTTTCTTCCTTTCTCTAAGCGCCCGGAAGAAATCAGTTAGAAGTCGTCCACATTCTTCTGCTAAAACATTTTCGGTTACGTCAGCCTGATGATTGAATCGTTCATCTTGTACCAAATTCATCAACGTAACGCAACAACCCCCTTTCGGATCATGTGCACCGAAGATGACCCGCTTCACTCGGGATAGCACAATGGCACCCGCACACATTGGACACGGTTCGAGTGTGACGTATAACTCACAATCTTCCAATCGCCAATTTCCTAATGCTTCATTCGCCGCTTCAATCGCGATCATCTCAGCGTGAGCAGCAGCTAAAAGATCGGTTTCACGACGATTATGACCAGTCGCAATCACTTCATCACCTTTAACAATCACACAGCCGATCGGAACCTCACCGATGGCCTCTGCTTTCTTTGCTTCTTCGATGGCCAACTGCATAAATCGTTCATCACGTTCCATCGATTCACCTCGTTTCTTATTTAACACTATGAAAAAAAATGAAAATCAAATCCCTCGCCATATCATTCGCATTCTATGCTAGAATGGAACTTGCACTTTGGATAATGGAGGATGACATCATATGTTTATAACGGTAGAAGGACCGATTGGTGTCGGGAAAACATCACTGGCCCATATCATCAGTCAGCATTTCTCGATGCAGATGCTGAATGAAATTGTAGAAGAGAACCCATTTCTCGGCAAGTTTTATGAAGATATCGAAGAATGGAGTTTCCAAACGGAAATGTTCTTCTTATGCAATCGATTCAAGCAGTTGGATGATATTCATAAACACCACTTGAGTCAACAGCAATCCGTCGTTTCGGACTATCATATTTTCAAAAACTTGATTTTTGCTCATCGTTCGTTGAAACCTGCGCATTTAAACAAGTACGAGCAAATTTATAAGATTTTGACACATGATATGCCGAAACCTGATGTCGTCATTTACTTACACGCCAGCATTGAGACACTGATGAAACGCGTTGCTTTGCGTGGACGTGAAGTGGAAGAAAATATGTCTCGCGATTATCTCGAACAACTTGCTCACGATTATGAGACGTTCGTTGAATCCTATCGCGCGGCCCATCCAGAAGTGAAAATCCTCTCGTTTAGTGGGGATGAACTCGACTTTGTACACAATCCGGACGATTTGACACATGTCCTCAAGACGATTGAACGCGAATTAGAATTAACTAAAGGAGCACAATTAAAATGAAGCTGATTGATAAATATAACATTCCGAACGATACAATCATTACAATCGGTGGAATGGTTGGAATCGGGAAATCGACGATTACCAATTCGTTAGCCGATGCTTTAAACTTCCGAACGTCTCTAGAGAAAGTAGATACGAACCCTTACCTCGATAAATTCTACCATGATTTTGAACGTTGGAGTTTCCATCTTCAAATTTACTTCTTAGCAGAACGTTTTAAAGAACAGAAGAAAATCTTCCAATACGGTGGCGGCTTCATTCAAGACCGGTCCATCTATGAAGACACAGGCATCTTCGCAAAAATGCATTATGAAAAAGGGACGATGTCACCAACAGACTACGAAACGTATTCAAGTTTGTTCGAGGCTATGGTGTTAACACCCTTCTTCCCACACCCAGACCTATTGATTTATCTTGAAGGTTCGTTCGAACAAGTCCTTGAACGCATCCAGATGCGCGGTCGCGAGATGGAGCAACAAACACCAATCGCTTATTGGGAAGAGATGTACGAACGCTACACAGAGTGGATCAACAACTTCAACTTGTGCCCAGTACTACGCCTCTCGATTGAAGAGTACGATCTCATCAAAGACCCAGATTCAGTCGAACTCATCCTTGAAAAAATTGAAAAGCAGTTAACGATTGCTCGCGAAGCAAAAGTTAGATAATCATACAGAGGGATTACGCTATCAAAAGCGTGATCTCTCTTTTTGTGCATAAAAAAATCCACAGCGCATATGTCTGTGGATACAAAAAATGCATCTGCCTCTGCAGATGCCCGATTGAAAGCGGAGTTGGTGGGATTCGAACCCACGCGAGCCTTGCGACTCCTAACGGATTTCGAGTCCGTCCCCTTCAGCCGGACTTGGGTACAACTCCAGGCCTAAAAAAGTGTAAAAAAAAGAAAGTGGAGGAGGTGGTGGGATTCGAACCCACGCAGGCTGTTACACCCCTGACGGTTTTCAAGACCGTTCCCTTAAACCACTTGGGTACACCTCCAAAAGATATAAAATTGTGTGAGCCTCCAAAAAAGAAATGGAGGAGGTGGTGGGATTCGAACCCACGCAGGCTGTTACACCCCTGACGGTTTTCAAGACCGTTCCCTTAAACCAC
>NZ_JAQPZO010000020.1:0-5647 GCF_037619445.1 Exiguobacterium sp. USCH10
GTAGGAGATGGGGTCAATGATGCACCTGCATTGGCGGCCTCAACAGTTGGGATTGCAATGGGTGGAGCTGGTACAGACACAGCCTTAGAAACTGCAGACGTCGCTCTAATGGGAGACGATTTAAGAAAACTTCCATTCACTGTAAAACTTAGCCGGAAAACTCTTAATATCATCAAAGCTAACATTACTTTTGCAATTGCTATTAAATTTATTGCCTTACTATTGGTTATCCCAGGTTGGTTAACGCTTTGGATTGCCATTCTTTCCGATATGGGCGCAACCCTTCTAGTAGCTCTAAATGGTTTGCGACTAATGAGAGTGAAAGAATAAAGGAAAAAGTGCTAAAAAGGGATCTTCCAGAAAGATGGAAATTCCTTTTTTAAAAAGGACTCATTATGAGTATAACTTCTAAATATAATAAAAAATCAGTTAGTGAGTTGATGTAATTGACTTTAATTTTGAATGTTATTTCTGCAATAGGGGCATTTATAGTTACCAATATTGATGATATTTTTGTTTTGATGCTGCTATTTTCACAGGCAAAAGCACAGGTGAAAACGAGTGAAGGTTTAAAAGGTAACCAGACAGAGAATAAGCATATATCCCCTAAGGATATAATTATTGGACAATATCTAGGTTTTACCTTGTTAGTAGTAGTTAGTCTCTTAGGAACTTTTGGAGTTATGTTAATTCCAGAGAAATGGGTAGGATTACTTGGACTAATCCCAATCTATTTAGGGATTATGTTGTTTATAAAGGGAGAAGATGAGGATGAAAATGCAATTCTTTCAAGTTTAAATTCTGGAAAGTATAATAGTGTCTTTTTAAGTGTAGCATTTATAACATTTGCTAATGGCGGAGATAACATTGGAATATATGTTCCTTTCTTCTCTACTTTAACCATGAACCAACTAGCAGTAACGGTTATTACTTTCTTTATTATGGTTGCGATTTGGTGTTTTATTGGATATCGTTTGGCAGCTTTTAAACATGTCTCTGAAACCTTAGAGAATTACGGTAGATGGATTATACCCATTGTCTTTATTGGTTTAGGAATCTATATCATGGTGGAGAACGAAACTTTCAGTGCCCTTTTGAGTTTTCTGTTTGTCAATTTAAGCTAGACAGATCGACTCCATTCAGGTGACTCAAAAATGCCTCCAACGGTGTGCGGTAATTCAGTGACTTTCTTGGGATGTTATTCCGCTTGTCGGCCACCGACGAAATGAATGTTTGATCCACCTGGTTGAAGTCCATTTCCTTTGCCAAGCCGTCTTTCCGCAGGAGCCCGTTGGAGTTTTCATTCAAGGCGCGCTGAGAAGGCGTGCCGGGATCCGCAAAGTAAATCGAGACGTCGTGCCGGTTGCACAACGGTTTCCAATTAGAGAATTCCTTGCCGCAATCAAACGTGATGGATTTGAACAGATTTCTCGGGACCCCTTGGAACCACTGGTTCAACGCAGTTTCAATATCGCAAGCCTTGCGTCCTGCAGGCTTCAGGGCGATGATGACTTTCGTCAGCCGTTCGACCAGCGTGATCACCGCACTTTTGTGGCGGGCACCCACAATGGTGTCGCCTTCGATATGCCCGAACTCTTTTTTGAACGACGGGTTGTCGGCTTCCCGTTCGGAAATATGGCGTTTGAACGCCTGTTTTCCCCGGCGTTCCTGGTGTCCATTGGGTTTCCGTTTTCCTTTCATCGGCAGCGTGGCGGCGTCAAAGACCTGATTTTTGAACATGCGATAGATGGTGCGTGCGGAACAATCGATGGCCGTTTCTGCCCGGCCGACAATGACATCCGGCGTCCAGCCCTGCGCCACCTTGTCTTGAACATAGGCCACTTGTTTCTTCGGCAGGACAATCTTCCGCCGGCCGCAGCGTTTCTTATTTTTCTTGTATTGCGTGTAGAAGTCGAGCGCTGTATGTCCTGATTTCAGGAAATTGATGACGTTGTAGATTGGCTGCCTGGAACGGTTCATCAACTTAGCAATGATCGCTACAGGTATATTTTGGCGGTGGTAGGATTCTATCATCACCAGTTCATCCGTGGTAAGATGGGTGTAGGTCATTCGTAATCACTCCTATGTTTTTCTTTGGTCGGAAAATACATTGTGAGTGTACCACGAATGGCTTTTTCAATTGTCTAGCTTAATTTTATAATCGGCGATTAATGAATGAATGATCAATTTTTGAAAACTTTTTTGTGTTAATTGAATTTAAGTAGAAAAGAGAAGAAGCTTTTGGGCTTCCTCTCTTCCGATAATATCTCATATGTTAACTATAAAAATATATTTAATTATCCAAAGTCTTCAAACCTCCATTTGACTTTAACCTAATACAAAACTGTGCCCCCAAGGTTAAAGAAAATTCAACTTTTGGGAGACAGCACTTTTCGTGTACGACAATTAAACACGGTGTTAAACAGCTCTATTTCTTAGTTTCAATGTCATCGCATTGATAGCCACGATAACCGTGGACACGGACATCAGAACTGCTCCTGCGGCAGGAGCCAACGTAATCCCAATGGAGGCTAGAACACCCGCCGCTATGGGAATGGCAATAAAGTTATAACCGGCTCCCCACACGAGGTTCTGTTTCATTTTACTGGTTGTTTTATTGGCCAATTCGATAAAGGATTCAATATCGCCTGGATCCGACTGAGTCAAAATCACATCAGCGGAATCGATGGCGACTTGAGTTCCGGCACCGACTGCTATCCCAACGTCTGCTATTGCAAGGGATGGTGCATCGTTGACGCCATCGCCGACCATGATAACCGTTTGTCCATTATTTTTCAGTGATTCCACTAAACCATATTTATCTTGCGGTGATTGATTGGCTCTGTATTCAATGCCCAGTTCCTCTGCTACTCCTTGGGCAGCCGTTTCATTGTCACCTGTAGCCATAATCGGTTTTATATTGTAATGCTTCAATGCCTGTATCAGCGTTCTGCTCGTTTCTTTCAATTCATCGCCTAATGCGACCGTACCGATCGGATTCCCGTCCTCAACTAGTATACTTAATGTTGCCCCTTTGGGAACATCCACCGCTACATCTCTTCCAAGTGCCTTTTGGCTGATCAATTCGTATTTGCGGCCATTGGCGTTTCCTTCTATACCCGCACCCGACACAACATCAATCGAATCAAAGTGGACAGGCTGAATCCCTTGTTTCTCAGCGTATTGGACGATTGACTGGGCGATTGGGTGGCTGGACCCGCCTTCAATCCCTGCCATTAACGCCGCGATTTCGGCTTCGGTATGTTGACCATCCAGTGTTTCCATGTTCAAAACTTTAAATTCGCCAGTAGTCAATGTACCCGTTTTATCCAGTATCATTACATCAGCCTTAGTTGCCAGCTCCAATGCTTCGCGGTCTTTCACCAACAGCCCGCGGCTTGCACCTAAACTGGTGCTTCGTGCAATAACCAGCGGAATGGCAAGGCCGAGAGCGTGTGGACATGCAATGACTAATGTCGTAACCGTAAAAAGAACAGCGGTTTGAATGTCAGCAATGTACAGCCAAACGACAAAAGCGAGGAAAGCCGCCGCAATGGCGATATAAAACAGCCAGCCGGCTACTTTTTGAGCCAGATTTTCAGCTCTTGAAGGTTGATCCTGCGCCTGGCTTATCAGGGTTTGTACTTGGGAAATGAACGATTGGTCGCCGGTTTCCTGTACTTCAAGATATATGATGCCTGCACCGTTCGTGGAACCGCCGATCACTTTGTCTCCGGCTCCTTTTTCAATGGGTTTAGATTCCCCCGTCAGCAAAGCTTCATTGATCCGCGAGGTGCCTCTTTTGATGATGCCATCGGCAGGGACGTTTTCTCCGGCCTGAACCCGTACAAGGTCTCCGACTTTCAGCTCATTTACGGGACGCGTCTCGATCGAATCATCTTCCAATACCACATGTGCATCTTTCGGCACCAATTCGGCGAGCGATTTTTGCGCGTCTCCTGCTTCTCCGATAGCCTTCATTTCGATCCAGTGTCCAAGGAGCATGATCAACAGCAAGGACGCGAATTCAAAGAAGAAATCCATGATGTGATCGCCGGTTACGTAGCGTGCCAGCACGGCGTAAATGCTATACAAATAGGAAACGGATATCCCTAATGAAATAAGGGCCATCATGCCCGGTGCTTTTTCCTTAAATTCAGCGATTGCACCTTGATAGAAGGGTTTTCCGCCATAAACCAATAAGATAGTTGCTAATACAGCGACCACAATATCCGAGTATGGAAAAGTAAATTGGAAAGGAAGCCGAACGTCCATCATCGGCGACAATAATAGAATGACAATGCCCAAGGGCAGCGACTTCAGGAAAATTTCTTTGAAATTCCCATGATGGTGATGTCCATGGTCACTATGATCGTGTCCACCATGATGGTGATGTCCATGGTCACTATGATCGTGGCCACCATGATTGTGATGGGCATGATCATCATGAATTTTGGCAGGATTGCTGTCGTCTTGAATGCCTTCTTTCACTTGGTCTTCATGGTACGAATGCCCAACATGTTTGGAATGATCCATTTTACTGTGATCTACCTGTTCGTCTTGATGGTGGTGATGGTCTTTATCATTTTTAGCCATTCAGTGCGCCTCCTCCAAACTAGTGCTTCTTATCCTATTTAACCCTATTTACATTCTTAACATTCACAAAGTTCTTGCCGAATATACCACGCGGGGGTATATTTCATTTAAAAGTAAAGTGTGCTGTGAAAGCACCCTTATACGACGTCATACCCTTGTTCTTCAATCGCTTTCTGAATTTCGTTTAATGATGTCTTGGCAGTATCATAGTCTACTGCCACTTCGCCTTTTTTAAGATCAACTGTCACAGATGAAATCCCTTCGAGTTCACCGACGCCCGTTTCAACCGAGTTTGCACAGTGGCCGCAGGACATACCTTGTACTTTTAATGTTTCAATCATTATTATTCCTCCTAAAGTAATATTTCCTTAAACTTAACATACCCCTATAGGGTATATCAAGTGTTTAGTATCATTTTACTTTATCGCTGTTTCCATGACTCTAATTTAGAAGTTCACAATGACCCCCCAAAAAAACCGCACCATTGATTTTAATATTTGATTACTTGTCTATAAAATGTGCAGTTTCTATGGAGTTTCGGTATTTCTGTTTAGTTTGGAAAGGAGAGGGAAATCCAGTAAATGAAGCAAAAATAAGAAATGGAGGTTTTAACTTGGCTCATGAACAACATCAGGAATTGATTCGGGCATTACATGATTGTGCAGCGGAATGTAACCATTGTTTTGACGCTTGTCTGCAGGAAGACGATGTGAAGATGCTAGCACAGTGCATTCGATTAGACCGGGAATGCGCGGACATTTGTGCATTTTTGAAACATGCCATTACTCACAATTCACCGTTCGTTTCCGAACTGGCAGCCGCTTGCGCAACCATTTGCGAAGCTTGCGCAGAGGAATGTGAGAAGCACGCCGATCATCATGAACATTGCAGACGCTGTGCGGAAGCTTGCCGTAGATGTGCAGAAGCTTGCCGTAACGCCGCATAACCTTACTCAAAAAGGCCCGTCGGAAATATGATATGCTCCCCAATAGGTAGACAGATGAAATAACAAATCTGTTTATTCTTATCGGGGAGTGTTTTTTATGGCGAG
>NZ_JAQPZO010000021.1:0-4622 GCF_037619445.1 Exiguobacterium sp. USCH10
ATTTCGTGCCACTCTCGTGTTTTCGCCGGCACATTTCGTGCCACTCTCGTGTTTTCGCCGGCACATTTCGTGCCACTTTTGGACTTTTGATGATATCACGGAAACCCCAGGCTCTGCTTGGGCTATCACGGAAAGTGATAGCAGTTTTCCCTTATGCTCTTTGAACACTTGTTTATACGGGATTCCTCCGACAACAAATCGTATCAGCTAACAGAAACGGGAAATCTTGATTCTTCCAGGGAAATGATTATCAAAAAAAAGAAAGGCGAAACGCCTTTCTTTCAGGAGGAATCACACGAAATAAACGTTACTCAATCATGATGCGTTTCGAGGTCTCTAAATGCTCTTTCTTAGGAAGAGTCAATGTCAAAACTCCATCTTCCAATTTAGCTTGGGCGCCCTCTTCACTCACATCTTTCAACAAAATGCTACGGGACATCTGAGACATCCGACGTTCTCTATGAATATATTTATCCCCTTCTTCTTCCGAAACTTGTTCATGTTTAACGGATAGGTTGAGACGACCGTCATCGATCGTTAGATGGATATCTTCTTTTTTGACTCCAGGCAGTTCCGCCTCAATAACATACTTCTCTCCCTCGTCTTTGATGTCCACCTTAAATGTGTCGTGTCTTAAGCTTCTTTCAAATGGAAATCCGCTTACCGAGAAAAAGTCATCTAACATGTTCGAAAAATCATTAAACCCAAGGTTCATCAAATCATTACGCTTCTTGTTGAAAGGAATCAAACCAGCCATGATAATCACTCCTTAGATTTTTATTTTTAGCACTCGTATCTATAGAGTGCTAACCACAATTTATAAATATCAAAAATCAAAAAAAACGTCAATAAAAAAACGACCGATTTCACCCAAAAAGTTTGTGAAATCGGTCGTTTTTCATCTGTTTTTTTGACTTCGGCTTGAGTGCGTCGTCAAGTTTGCGTGGAGTTTTTATTTCACGCAAACTTATTCGTTTTTTAGAGAATCCTTCTCTCTGTACGCCGCGATTTCTTCTGCCGTCAAAACAGCAGATCCATTCGCGACTAAGTGGCCGATTTTCGTCCGGAAGCTATCTTTCAAACCACTATCAACCAATGTACGGTCTATCAAATAACGCTTAGTCGATAACCCCGGCTCTTGGATTTCGATTTCTTTAATAACCTTGTGCGTCGGCGGCTTTACGCCATCTTCCGTGACAACATTGAATTCAGACTCCATATTTCTGTACTCATCTTGTCTTCTGTAAAGCGAGTGCGACAAATACTTCTTTGGGTCATACAAGAACGTTCTCGAAATGATACGAACAGGAATCAACAATACCGGGCGCCCAGAATGGTCAAATAAGGTTCTCTCTCTGAAGATGCCCCACTCTTTCGATTCGACGTTCCACACGTAGCCGAGTCGAACGGGTTTATTCGAAAGATGCACTTCGTTGATTTTGTGTTTTTCAACCTGAAGAAGCGTGAACTCTGCAAGTTCAGGGATGATTAGACTGATAATGAAGTCAGACATTCTGTCGTACGCGAAATTTTCCGTGAACAATGTTAGTTCTTCGGGGTTTTGAATCACGCCGAGTTCATAGAGTCTTTCAACGTAGACGTAATCGAAAGCATCCTTGAGAATTTCAAAGGAACTTCCTTTTCCAGGTGAACCAATTTTACCGAACCCGAGATGGGTCGACTGCGTTTCTCCCGACTTCCCAAGGATTCGTTCGAACGATTCCATATTCGCTTCCAAGTCCAAATCCCCATCTTCATCCAGGCTTTCATAAAGACTTAAAACACTCTCGAAGAAGTTGTCGATTGTTCTTTGCATGCGAACGAACAAATATTGATAGCGACTCTCTCGTGTCGCTTCGTATTTAATTTTTGCCGCGTCCACAAAAAATAGTGAATCCGCGTTGAGGTAAACATCCAAAAACTCAAAAGTTTTCGGATCCTCCTTAATCCCATAATGCTTACTGAATAGAATTTTTTCTTGTCTTCTCATAAGGTAAGACTTCCTCTCCGACCTTTTTAGGTCATTTGTTATTGAAGAGAGGACTTTATTCGTGCTACATTTACTAATGACGGTAAGAAATGTAGATACTTCAAAAGCCTCTCTAGTTTGCGACTCAGCATATTAGAGGCTTTTTTTTTGCTTTTTTCGCTTGTTTGTACACCAAAAAATTCCATTCCTCCCATCTAAGCCCTTAAAAAGACTATAAAAGTCCTTAATTGATTATATCATAAAATAGTATTTTAAGCAATGGGAATATCCGTTCTTTTTTCACGAAACAAACTTTTAACAAAGGTTTTTTGAAGAAATAAAATATTTTTAGGATTATAAAAAAAGGGGAGTGATGAATAATTCATCACTCCCCTTTGAAACTATTTTTTACCATTACTCAACCAAATCATAGTTTCTCAAAACCTCTTACTTTTTTTGCGTAATCTCGTAGCACACCCTCGACCAACTCGTAGAGTTTTACATCGTTCTCCAGGGCGATCTGCTTCAACTGCTTATGTAGGACCGCATCCATGTCCAAGGAGACTTTCTTCCGGACGATCTGTTCGGGCCTCGTCTCAATCGCGAAATAATCGTCGTCTAATTGGGATTGCCCCGTGACCGGGTCGATTTTTAACGGATCAGACGCGATTTTCTTCGGTTTCGGTGTACTGACACGACTTGATTGCACGAAATCGAGCACTTTCTTGTTCGCATTTGGATGGCTGCGGTCGATGTGCCACCGTTTGGTCCGTTGGTCGAACGTCGCCCCAGCCGACTTCAACGCCTCGCGAAGCTTCTCCTTACCCACCGGCGCATGTTCTTTCGCCAAATCAAGGAACTTCATGTCCTCATTCAACTTGGTCACCTCAAAGATCGTCAGTTCCATGTTCTTCATAGCCACACATCTTCCTTCCTAACTTTTAACTAACCTTCCCTTTTACCCTCTTTTATTCTAAGTTTCCGGGGCTGATCCCTGCTTGTTTTCCCTTATGGATCGCCCTGCCATCCTGTCGGATGTCTCGGGCGATCCTCTCAAGGTCTCTCTTCTCTCTGCTGAACGCACTTCGCTACGGCGTTTGCGCCTTCGCTCGCTTGTCGGGGCACATGCGGAACACGTCGCCAGACTACGCTAGGCTCGTATTCCTCGTGCCACATATGAATTTGCACCTTCTCTTGCTTCCTCGCTGATCTGTTTGCTCTTTGTTCTTTTCTTTTTAGAACTTGGAAAGAAAAAGACTTGAAACCAAAGAACGCACCGGGCATACTCCGGTAGGGAAGATAGGAAACGGCTGGATGGGCAGACTAACCCCTTTGAAAAAGGATGCGGTTAAAATCTGCCCACCACGTTCTCCGTCTAGTGCAAGACGAGGTATCCGTATGTCTAGGCGTTCCAAGACTCCGAGGTGTCTCAACCCCGACATGTGACTCGCTGCGCATCACTCGCGCACACAAGGCGTTTCCACGCCCTACCTTGCTGCCTTTCGGCGACTCGTCACATAACCCACTGCACGACGGCCAGAGCCGTCCTGCGTCGTGTCACAGCAATCATACAGCCGCCTACGAGGAACTCCCCCACCGTTTGTCGTGGGACTGCCTCCGGTCGTACCATATGACCCCGTCTGAACCTCTCAACGATCTTTACCATATCCCCGAAGGGACTTAGGCTATGTACAGGGCTTTCCGTCCTTCCCCTGCTAACGTCACACCGATTGCTGGAACCGCATTGGTGACCGATCTACTTTGTTGCGTCGGCTAGATGGACCTACTCGTTTTAAGAGCGAGTGCAGAACTCTGATATGTAAAAATCAATAGAAAAAGGACGTCGTCCGAATAGAGAGTTTCGTAAAACTCGCTACTGAACGACGCCCTTTTTTATACTAAAACCTTGAATGTTAAAGGTTTCCTTAGTATGATAGGTGCATCTAAGTTGAAGTCACGTCCAATGTGCCTTCAACGATCAATAGCTAGTGTTCCACCACTCGCTATTCAAAAGCGTCACTTCGATGATCATCAACCCGTTTGGCGACAGGTTGATAGGAGAAGTGGCGTTTTTTGTTGTTTCCGTCCGTATTTTGTTACTGCTTATTGTACGCCTTCTTGATTTTTCTGACAATACGTTATTTCAGTATCCTTCCAAAACCTTTAGCTAAAAGCCATTGCTTTTTTCGACCGAACGGGCGACCATAAAAATACTGCCTGACAAGTGTCAGTATGTAAATGGGCACTCCTTATCTTTGATATCTCGTGAAGGGACGAAAACAATATGCAGCGACCACGAATGACCAAGCCAAACGACATACCAAAACTACTCACGATCGCCGATCTTTCTCTTCGTTGGGATATGCCGAGACAAAGTCTACACGACAAAAAAGGAGAGAACAATTTTCCTCTCCCAGTGCAATATGTCGCGAACAATCGGACGGCACTCTTCCTCGAAAGCGACATCATCGAATACGAAAAAGAGAATCCATACATCAAGACAAGAGCACAACGGGAAGCGCGACGGAATTTCATTTTCAAGTTGTATATGGACGCGAACGACGAATAAAAAAAGTGGCACATTTCGTGCCACTCTCGTGTTTTCGCCGGCACATTTCGTGCCACTCTCGTGTTTTCGCCGGCACATTTCGTG
>NZ_JAQPZO010000022.1:0-2943 GCF_037619445.1 Exiguobacterium sp. USCH10
GAGGACCGTGTGTCTTAGACGCTAGATCAAGGTAGAAAGGGCGTACGGTGGATGCCTTGGCACTAGGAGCCGATGAAGGACGCGACGAACAGCGAAATGCTCTGGGGAGTGGTAAGTACACATTGATCCAGAGATCTCCGAATGGGGGAACCCACCGCCGGGAGACTGGCGGGACACCCACGTGAATACATAGCGTGGCGTGAGGCACACCCGGGGAACTGAAACATCTAAGTACCCGGAGGAAGAGAAAGAAAATTCGATTCCCTGAGTAGCGGCGAGCGAAACGGGAACAGCCCAAACCAGGAAGCATGCTTCCTGGGGTTGTAGGACACTCTACACGGAGTTACAAAGGGATAGGGTAGGTGAACGACCTGGAAAGGTCGGCCAGAGAAGGTGACGGCCCTGTAGCCGAAACCCCATCCCCTCCAGAGTGGATCCTGAGTACGGCGGGACACGTGAAACCCCGTCGGAATCCGGGAGGACCATCTCCCAAGGCTAAATACTTCCTAGTGACCGATAGTGAACCAGTACCGTGAGGGAAAGGTGAAAAGCACCCCGGAAGGGGAGTGAAACAGATCCTGAAACCGTATGCCTACAAGTAGTCAGAGCCCGTTCACGGGTGATGGCGTGCCTTTTGTAGAATGAACCGGCGAGTTACGATGGCGGGCGAGGTTAAGCCGATGAGGCGGAGCCGCAGCGAAAGCGAGTCTGAACAGGGCGCATCAGTCCGTCGTCGTAGACCCGAAACCAGGTGATCTACCCATGTCCAGGATGAAGGTCAGGTAACACTGACTGGAGGTCCGAACCCACGCACGTTGAAAAGTGCGGGGATGAGGTGTGGGTAGCGGTGAAATGCCAATCGAACCTGGAGATAGCTGGTTCTCTCCGAAATAGCTTTAGGGCTAGCCTCGAGGTGAAGAGTTCTGGAGGTAGAGCACTGATTGGACTAGGGGCCCCCACAGGGTTACCGAATTCAGTCAAACTCCGAATGCCAGCAACTTGTACTCGGGAGTCAGACTGCGAGTGATAAGATCCGTAGTCGAGAGGGAAACAGCCCAGACCATCAGCTAAGGTCCCCAAGTGTATGTTAAGTGGAAAAGGATGTGGCGCTGCACAGACAACTAGGATGTTGGCTTAGAAGCAGCCACCATTCAAAGAGTGCGTAATAGCTCACTAGTCGAGTGGCGCCGCGCCGAAAATGTAACGGGGCTAAACATACCACCGAAGCTATGGATCCCGTAAGGGATGGTAGGAGAGCGTTCCAAGCAGCAGTGAAGCGGTATCGTGAGGAGCCGTGGAGCGCTTGGAAGTGAGAATGCCGGTGTGAGTAGCGAAAAGAGGGGTGAGAATCCCCTCCGTCGAAAGCCTAAGGTTTCCTGAGGAAGGCTCGTCCGCTCAGGGTTAGTCTGGACCTAAGCCGAGGCCGAAAGGCGTAGGCGATGGACAACAGGTCGATATTCCTGTACCGCCGTACCACCGTTTGAACGATGGGGGGACGCAGAAGGATAAGGTGACCGTGCGACTGGAAGTGCACGGACAAGCAGCGAGGCCGTCGGGTTGGCAAATCCGCCCGGCATACAAGGTTGAGCTGTGACGTGGAGCCCGTAGGGCGAAGCACCGGATTTCACGCTGCCAAGAAAAGCCTCTAGTGAGGAGGTCGGCGCCAGTACCGCAAACCGACACAGGTAGGCGAGATGAGAATTCTAAGACGCGCGGGATAACTCTCGTTAAGGAACTCGGCAAAATGGTCCCGTAACTTCGGGAGAAGGGACGCTTATGGCAACATAAGCCGCAGTGAATAGGCCCAAACGACTGTTTAGCAAAAACACAGGTCTCTGCTAAATCGCAAGATGAAGTATAGGGGCTGACGCCTGCCCGGTGCTGGAAGGTTAAGGGGATGTGTCATCGCAAGAGAAGCACTGAACCGAAGCCCCAGTAAACGGCGGCCGTAACTATAACGGTCCTAAGGTAGCGAAATTCCTTGTCGGGTAAGTTCCGACCCGCACGAAAGGCGTAACGATTTGGGCACTGTCTCAACGAGAGACCCGGTGAAATCATAGTACCTGTGAAGATGCAGGTTACCCGCGACAGGACGGAAAGACCCCATGGAGCTTTACTACAGCCTGATATTGAGGCTTTGTACGCGATGTACAGGATAGGTGGGAGTTTGTGAAGCCGGAGCGCCAGCTTCGGTGGAGACACCCTTGGGATACCACCCTTTGCGTATAGAGTCTCTAACTCGCAGCCGTGATCCGGCTGGAGGACCGTGTCAGGCGGGTAGTTTGACTGGGGCGGTCGCCTCCTAAACAGTAACGGAGGCGCCCAAAGGTTCCCTCAGAATGGTTGGAAATCATTCGAAGAGTGCAAAGGCAGAAGGGAGCTTGACTGCGAGACCTACAAGTCGAGCAGGGACGAAAGTCGGGCTTAGTGATCCGGTGGTTCCGCATGGAAGGGCCATCGCTCAACGGATAAAAGCTACCCTGGGGATAACAGGCTGATCTCCCCCAAGAGTCCACATCGACGGGGAGGTTTGGCACCTCGATGTCGGCTCATCGCATCCTGGGGCTGGAGTAGGTCCCAAGGGTTGGGCTGTTCGCCCATTAAAGCGGTACGCGAGCTGGGTTCAGAACGTCGTGAGACAGTTCGGTCCCTATCCGTCGTGGGCGCAGGAAATTTGAGGAGAGCTGTCCTTAGTACGAGAGGACCGGGATGGACGCACCGCTGGTGTACCAGTTGTTCCGCCAGGAGCATCGCTGGGTAGCTACGTGCGGACGGGATAAGTGCTGAAAGCATCTAAGCATGAAGCCCCCTCCGAGATGAGATTTCCCTTTGAGCAATCAAGAAAGACCCCTCAGAGACGATGAGGTAGATAGGTCATGGGTGGAAGCGTGGTGACACGTGGAGCTGAATGATACTAATCGGTCGAGGCTTTGATCTAGTCTA
>NZ_JAQPZO010000023.1:0-1694 GCF_037619445.1 Exiguobacterium sp. USCH10
TCAGCTTGTTGACTAACATGAATCATATCGCTCGCCTGTCCGGCGCCCACGCTTTCCGCAGGCAATCCCGGAGCCGCATCGCGACCTAGGTCGCTGCTGGGTCTCCGTCGGATTGCTTTCCTGTCGGAGTCGGGGCGCCGTTGGGCGAGCAACGCAAACGGTCGTCATCTGACGGCCGTTTGTCTTTTTCTGAGGCCTCGATGGCCGAAGAAAAAGCCTGATACATACTTCGAACCCTTACAAACGGGGAAAGAAGAAGGTAAACACCAAGTTCGCCCGTCATCAAAAGGAGGAACCCGATATGTATCGCGCCCATTCTGAGAAACGACATGAACCGATCCAGTCGAAGACCACGTTGGACCAGCTGGTCCCGCAGGATCATCTCGTCCGGAGACTCGACCGCCACATCGACTTCTCGATCGTGCACCGGCTCTGCGCCCCGCTCTATTCGAACACCGGTACGCCCGGCATCGATCCGGAGATCATCATCAAGATTATCCTACTCGGACCCCTGTTCAACATCCGTTCCGTGCGCCAGACCGTGAGGGAGGTTCAGACGAACCTCGCCTATCGTTGGTTCCTCGGTCTCGGCATCGATGAGAAGGTTCCCGACCATTCGACGATCAGCCAGGCCTACCGCCGACGCTTCCAGGGGAACGACGTGTTCCAACAAATCTTCGAGGACATCGTCCGACAGGCGGAATCTCACGGTCTCGTCTCCGGACGCATCCTGATAACGGATTCCACGCACATCCGAGCGAACGCGAACAAGAAGAAATTCGACAAGGTAGAGGTCGAACGGGTCGTCGGTGCGATCGAGGACGAGCTTCTCACCCGCGTGAACGAGGAACGGGCCGAACGCGGAAAAAAGAACTGAAACCGGCATCTGAGAAGAGGGAGCGCCGGCTCGTCAAGATGAGCCGGACCGACCCGGATGCGGGATACATGTATCGTGACCAGAAGCCGGAAGGCTTTTTCTGGCTGGCGCATCGGACGGTCGACGCCAAGCACAATTTCATCGTCGATGTACACGTCACACCCGGGAACGTCTCGGACAGCACCGTCTATCTCAATCGGCTCGACCATGTCCTCGAACGTTTCCATTTCCCGCTTGAGGCGGTCGCACTCGATGCCGGCTACTTCACGACCGGGATCGCGAAGGCGCTCGTCGAACGGGGCATCTTCGGGGTCATCGCCCGGAGGCGTTTCGGCGGAAAGAAGGGGATGTTCCGCAAGACCCGGTACACGTACCTGCCCGAGGAAGATGCATATCTCTGTCCGGCGCGACAGCGCCTCACCTATCAGACGACGGACCGCCACGGCTATCACCATTACGTGTCCGACCCCTCCATCTGTCAGAACTGCCCTCTCCTCGAGAAGTGCACGTCCAGCCGGACGCACCGAAGGGACATCACACGCCACGTCGATGAACATTACCGTGAGCAGGTGAACGAGAACCGCCTGTCCGCGACTGGAAAATCCCTCTACCGACTGCGGCCACAGACCGTCGAGCGCTCGTTCGCCGATGGGAAAGAGCTCCACGGGCTCCGTTTCACCTTCTACAGGGGGACCGCGAAGGTCCAACGCGCCAATCTGGTGGCAGCCACCGCACAAAACATGAAGAAGCTGGCCAACCTGTTGGCCAGAAAGGACTGTCTACATAACATTTCTTCAATCTTTTGTCGGACAGAACG
>NZ_JAQPZO010000024.1:0-1686 GCF_037619445.1 Exiguobacterium sp. USCH10
TGATATGCTCCCCAATAGGTAGACAGATGAAATAACAAATCTGTTTATTCTTATCGGGGAGTGTTTTTTATGGCGAGAAGTCGGCATTCGATTGAACAAAAACTGAGTGCGCTACGTATGATGGAAGAAGGGACATACACCTGGAAGGAAATCGAGGAGGCCCATCACGTCTCTGAGAATACCCTCCGGATGTGGAAAGTGAAATTCGATACCGGTGGGATCGATGCGTTGAAGGAGTCGAAGACATGGAAACATTACACCAAGGAACAGAAGATCGCGGCCGTACGTGACTATCTCGATGGGTTCACTAAAATGGAGGTTCTCTCCAAATATCATATTAGTAGTTGGTCGGTTCTATATCGGTGGATCAAGAAGTATACTGGTCATAGCGAGTTAACAGATTCGAGAAAAGGGATGGATCGAGCTATGGCCAAAGGGAGAAAGACAACATTCGAGGAACGCATGGAGATCGTCAGGTATTGCCTGGACAACGGACGGAACTATCAAAGGACGGCCGAGATATTCGCCGTGTCGTACCAGCAGGTCTACGGCTGGACGAAAAAATATGACGCCGACGGCGTGCATGGGCTCGAGGACCGGCGCGGACGGACAAAGCAAGAAGAGGAACTGACCAACGAGGAGAAGCTCGAACGTCGCATCCAACAGATTGAACGGGAGAATGAGCGCCTTCGGGCCGAGAATCTGTTCCTAAAAAAGTTAGAGGAGATCGAGAGGAGAGGTTGATCAGCCAGATCCGGCTACAATTGCGGTACATGGCCATCAAGGAAATGTCGACAAGCGACACGTTCCCGGTCGTGCTCCTATGCGAGATCGCGCAGGTCTCACGGGCCGCCTATTATAAATGGTTAAAACGTACCGTCTCGGTACGCGAGGAAGAAAACTCGAGTCTACTGGAGGACATCCGTCTCCTCTACGACCAGGTGAATGGGACCTACGGGTATCGACGGATCACCATGACGGTCAATCGCAGACGACGCCAGCATGGCCTGCCGGCATACAACGAGAAGCGCATCTATCGTCTCATGCGCATCCATGAGATCCGTTCGGTCATCCGCCAGAAACGAAAGCGGTACAAAAAGTCGTCACCGCAGCATGTGGCCGAGAACCTGATGAACCGGGAATTCAGCGCGTCACGACCGGACGAGAAATGGTGCACCGACGTCACCGAGTTCAAATATGGCGCCGGGAGGAAGGCGTATCTGAGCGCGATCATCGACCTGTATGACGGCTCAATCGTCGCCTCTCGCATCGGGAAATCCAACAACAACGCGCTCGTCTTCCAGACGATGATGCCAGCGATCGCGGGGCTCCGTACAGGAGCGAGTCCGATGATCCATAGTGACCGAGGATATCAATACACATCGAGAGGGTTCAAACGCATGGTGGAAGACGCGGGGCTGACCCACAGCATGTCCCGGGTCGGACGTTGCATCGACAACGCCCCGATCGAGGGCTTTTGGGGCACCCTGAAAGTCGAGATGTACTACCTGCGTGAGTTCCAGGCCTATAACGAACTCACATCGGCCATCGAGGCCTACATATCGTTCTACAACCATGACCGTTTCCAGAAACGGCTAAACGGCTTGAGCCCTGTCGAATACAGGACTCAAGCCGCCTAGTTTGGTTTTCATTATTTGCCCTGTCTACTTGACGGGGAGCAGTTCA
>NZ_JAQPZO010000026.1:0-1069 GCF_037619445.1 Exiguobacterium sp. USCH10
AGGATTAGCTCAGCTGGGAGAGCACCTGCCTTACAAGCAGGGGGTCGGCGGTTCGATCCCGTCATCCTCCACCATTTCAAATAAAAACGTAATCTGGTCTTGTGGTGTAGGGGTTAACATGCCTGCCTGTCACGCAGGAGATCGCGGGTTCGAATCCCGTCAAGACCGCCATTTACGTTGGGCTGTAGCCAAGTGGTAAGGCATCGGATTTTGATTCCGACATGCGAAGGTTCGATCCCTTCCAGCCCAGCTTTTATTTGAGTCATTAGCTCAGTTGGTAGAGCATCTGACTTTTAATCAGAGGGTCGCAGGTTCGAGCCCTGCATGACTCACCATTTTAATTTCATACGCTGCGGTCGTGGCGGAATCGGTAGACGCGCTAGGTTGAGGGCCTAGTGGTGGTTAACACCGTGGAGGTTCAAGTCCTCTCGACCGCACCATATGCGCACCCTTAGCTCAGCTGGATAGAGCGTTAGACTACGAATCTAAAGGCCGGGAGTTCGAATCTCTCAGGGTGCACCATTCTTTTTTATGGGCCTATAGCTCAGCCGGTTAGAGCGCACGCCTGATAAGCGTGAGGTCGGTGGTTCGAGTCCACTTAGGCCCACCATTTAAACTGACGAACTTTGAAAACTGAACGATGAGGCAAAAAAAGTTTTACAATTTTTGAATGAAGCGCAAGCTTCGTTAATTTAAGAGCTATATCAAATTCTTTGGAGAGTTTGATCCTGGCTCAGGACGAACGCTGGCGGCGTGCCTAATACATGCAAGTCGAGCGCAGGAAACCGTCTGAACCCTCCGGGGGGACGACGGCGGAATGAGCGGCGGACGGGTGAGTAACACGTAAAGAACCTGCCCATAGGTCTGGGATAACCACGAGAAATCGGGGCTAATACCGGATGTGTCATCGGACCGCATGGTCCGCTGATGAAAGGCGCTTCGGCGTCGCCCATGGATGGCTTTGCGGTGCATTAGCTAGTTGGTGGGGTAATGGCCCACCAAGGCGACGATGCATAGCCGACCTGAGAGGGTGATCGGCCACACTGGGACTGAGACACGGCCCAGACTC
>NZ_JAQPZO010000027.1:0-898 GCF_037619445.1 Exiguobacterium sp. USCH10
CCACCTATAACAGCCACTGTCATAAGGGTTTTCATATCAAATTCAAAACGTAGTAAGTTTTGCAAACCAACTTTAAAAAGTGATAATCCTCCGATAAACATGGATGCTAAAAACAATAAGGTAGTAACAATGTTCTCTTCTCCATTCACATACGAGGAAAGATAACCAAAGGCAATCAATAAGGAAGCATAAAGTAGAGTACTATGCTTTTTATAAAACGGCACTTTATCTTCTTTCGTATCTTCTTTTACCTCTTGTGATGCTTGGCGAGCAGATTTTTCAGGTGTCACTTTGAGATTCTCAAATGCACCTGCTTTTTCTAGTTCTTCTATCGTTGCATTACCATAAACAACAATTTTAGATGCACCAAAATTTACTTTTGCATCCTCAACTCCAGATAGCTGTTTTACATTTTTTTCGAATTTACCCGCGCAGTTTGCGCAAGTAAAACCTTGTACACGATAGGCCTTCATTTCTTGTTCAGATGTTATTGCCTTTTGATCAGACATTGACATTCACTTCTTTCTTATGTTCTAGTACAATCATCATTATTTGTCTAATATGTTCATCGTCTAACGAATAAAACGCTAGTTTTCCTTCTTTTCTATATCTTACAATCCCCTGCTTATGAAGGGTCCTTAAATGATGAGAAGCATTTGCCACCGTAATACCAATAATATTTGCTATATCACACACACATAACTCTTCATCTTGACACAAAGCATAGGTAATCTTTGCCCTATTTTCATCCGCAATTGCTTTTAACATTTGGGCAACACTAACAATATCGATTGTTTTTAAATCACCTTGTATTCGATTGACCTTTTCCTCGTCATAACAAAAAATTTCACAAGTATCTTTCTTATTCACATTATCACCCCATTGATATTCAAGTGTT
>NZ_JAQPZO010000028.1:0-710 GCF_037619445.1 Exiguobacterium sp. USCH10
CCATGATAGGAAGAGAGATGGACTCGAAGTCAAACGAATAGTTCTGATTGTTCCATGTGCAGTAAGGTTTCTTTAGGATTGGGACTATTTCATATTTCGATTTCTTCGCTTTTTTAAATACGCTTTGGGCGTCTTTAATGATCTGATTCTTGACGGCACTAGGCAAATGGGCGCAAACACTTTTACTTGTCAATTTGAGCATCGCTTTAGCATCCACCATGTCAGAGATAAGTCGATTGACCGTCTCGATATATGTTTCTGCCATGCTTTTTAAAACAACTTCCTGTTCTTTTGTCGGCTTCAGTTTAATGTTAACTGTCAGCGTCTGAGACACGGTGTCACCCCCTTGTTTTTTGTTGTCCGACATAACGTTTAATCGTTTCGCTCGATACATTTCCAGCGGTGGAGACGAAATAGGATCGTGTCCAGAGACTCGGCAAATGTTGAAGATGAGGAAATTCCTCTCTTAACTTTTTAGACGTTACTCCCTTTATTTTTGCCATGATGTTAGCAGGACTCAGTGTTGGAGGGGCGTTAAGGAACATATGCGTATGATCTTTATCGCATTCCAAGGATATAATTTTGATATTCAGTTCTTCGCATATTTCGGACATCAAACCTTTGAAACGTATTTCTACATCGTTACGAAGGAATATCTTTCTTCTGTATCGAGGACAGAAAACGAAGTGATAATTGATTAGAGAAACAGT